>CAYZLH010000096.1:0-8269 GCA_964478795.1 uncultured Bdellovibrionales bacterium
CGCCGTACATAAACTCACTTTGATGCGAAAAAAATAAAACTCTCATTTTTTAAAGTCTTTCTTTTTTTCTGTGGCGGCAAAAACACCCCAGATAGCGAACCATACCCAAATATAAGCACCATACGGATTTTCAACGTAATTGCCTACGAGTCCAACAAAAACTACTACCGTAACTAGAGCCACGTTTGAAACCACTACCTTGGTTGACTTCCTCACATTCAAAAGCTGCCACAAAATAGAGAGAAAAAATCCCAGGAAAAGAAGGGTCCCGATAATTCCTGTTTCCGAAAGAAGTTTGAACCATAATCCCTTGACCTCGCTATTGGCCACTCCTTTTCCCAAAAATCCAGACTCTTTTAAGGCCGAGAGAGTGGGCAAGATTCTCGCACTCAGGTTTGCCTCTAGCTCCAAGCGAACCTTCTGGAGAGTCCACGCGCGGATCTCGTTTGATTTTAGAAAGGCCCCCATGACCCCTGTAAATCCTACTCCGGAAATCATCAAAATTAACATCAACACATAGGGCTTAGACTTCATCTTCTTGTAAAAATACAGGCCCATAATGCCTAGAGCCGAAACAAATAATACAAGGGAAAAAAACTTTCGCCCTACCAAGAGAATAGTAGACACTCCCAACAGCACAGCACAGAAACTTAACCAACCCGGCAACAAGCGACGCCCTGATTTGGAAAAGTCCCAGAGCAAAAAAGGAAATCCCATTACAAAGTACAGGAAAAGATTCTCCGTTTTCTTTACAATCACTGGCGAATCTAGAGAAAATAATATGGGCAGTAATACATGAAGAAATAGGGCGATGAGAGTTATCGCATACACGCGAAATACAAAGCCTAAACGCTCTGTGAGTAAATAGATAGCATTAGGCCGATGTTCGCAAAAAAGAAACTGTGCCGACACACCAACGACGAAGAGAGAAATCCAACCGTTTACTGAATAGACGATGCTCGCCAAGGGACTGGCGGAAAACGGCGAAAATATGCTTACCCAGAGAAAAAATAAAAGCAGGTAACGCCAAGAGCTATAAATCAATACATCATGCAAACGATAGAGAAATACCCGTGAACTGAACTCGCGTTTTTCAGCCCAAATGAGCAGAATAAATGCCACCACAAAAGGAATATACGAAATAGACACCTGCCAATTCAGTAATGGCAAGGAGTAGAAATCAATCGCTAGAGTCATCATTCCCAATGACCAGAACAGTAAGGCAATTTTACGAATTCCTTCGGCGCGAATCATGGGCGTGACGGTTCCCTTTTCCTGATCCAGGACGGCATACTCTTACGAATTTCGTCTTGCTCTTCCGTTGTGAATGCCGAATAGATATGGAAGTTTTTCGGAAGTATCTTTTCACGTTTCGCGAAATGAATTCCTACTCCAGCCATCGACAAACAAAAAACATTAAAGGCAATTATGGAACCGTTCATCCCGATCAGATACGTTAGAGGAAAAAGCGTGAGGACAAAAAGTACTAGAGAGATCAAGTGCACTAACACCACAGATTTGTATTTTTTTACGCCAAAAAAAGAATTCACTAAAAAACTTTGAATCCAGAAGGCCCAAACTCCGGGTATGAAATACGGAAGCACCTTCATCGCCGATTCAAATTTCGGTAGAAGTGGCGAGATTACAAATACGACTGCAAAAACAATAAAAGCTGAGAGCAATATCCCGTACCGCCACAAAAGCTTCAATAAAATTGAAATAAGTTTGGTGACCTTCTCTGGTGCGTCTCGCCCCACTCGCTGTAGATCTGGAAACAATGCGAACGAAATTGAGGTCGCAAAGAGGAGAGGTATTGTTGTCATTCTCACGGCCATGGCATATTGACCAGCCGAAGCTAGTCCTAAAAATTTAGAGACGGCCAGCTGGTCTAGTCGCTGCCAAATCACAAACACCGCGAAAGTGATTGCATAGGGCCATGCCTCGCGGGCAATCGATAACCAGGCCACCCCTCCCCAAGGTCCTTCTTTCTTTTCAACTCGGCGAGAGCTTCCATCTCTACTGCGCACTACCGATTGTCGATAAAGGATGAAAAAAATTAGCGCTGCCGTTAAAAAACCGCCCCAAGATTGTGCCAGCAGGAGATATTTTACCTCCGTTCCGGCAAACAAAAGATACAACGTGAGCGACACAGCGAAGAATGCTCCTAGCCACTGAGCGAAAGCTGCTAGTCCTTGTTGTCCTCGAAAAACAGAAAAACCAAAAGCCGTTTGCTGAAAGGCTAAGGCAAACAGATATGGGGCAAAGGCCATTCCTTGCCAAAAAAATTCTGGATCCTCCGTGAGCCACCGCCAGTGCCAAACAACCAACACGAAAGAGCCCACGAGAGCTCCCAATAACCGAATTCCCAATACACGGAAAACTAAATCACGGGCCCGAAAACCCTGACGACTTCCATCGAGTTTCATACCCTCGGCAGTAGTTAGTGCGCCAATCAGCGCATGGGTAAGACCTAGATCCACAAAAATAGACCAAAGAATTACTGTATTTTGCGAAGTGGCTAACGAACCAAATTTCTCCGGATCTAAATACCTTCCATAGGCTAAAGAAAGGAGAAAATTTAACCCGGAAATTCCCAGTGCTCCAAACGTATGGAAAAAAGAATTTTTCACAACTCTTTTCACAGATTTTGACATACAATTAATCTATCACGATAACCCCTTCCGTAGAGGAAGATTTCAAGGAGTTTCTCATGCGTTCGCTGCGATGGATTGCAGTCTTCACTGCCGCGTTAATCCCCACAATTTCTCAGGCAGAAGTTCCTGCCTTGAACAACATCACTCTGGCGGATTACGACAAAGTGGTACGAGAGTTCTCCGCTAACTTCGGCTACAGCTCGATCACCCCGGCTTCGAGCTTGGGGATCTTTGGATTTGAAGTCGGTATTACGGGAGGTTTAACGAAGTCGCCGGAAATTTTGGCGCTCGTAAGAAGATCTAGCACTAGCTACAACGAAGATAAAATCTATCACGCCGCCCTACTTGGTCGCGTGGGTATTCCTTACGGGATTAACCTTGAAGCAATGATTCTTCCGGAAATTACAATTTCGGATGTAAAATTTTACAGTTATGCCGGTGCCCTAAGCTGGACCATGACGGATGTTATTCTCACGGAAAGTCCGGTGAACATTATGTTCAAAGGCTTTTATAACAAAGCTAACTTGGAATATTCGCAGTCCTTACAAAACGCTTCCACAGGTAACCAACCCGTTACGGCAACCATTGATTACGATAATTCGCTCTTGGGAGTCCAAGCACTCATCTCCCGAAAGTTTTTTCTTTTTGAACCCTATGTGGGCTTAGGCTATATGCGCGCCACTGGTGAACTTGCCGTTCGTGCTGCACTTGCTCCCAATGCCACCATTTTCGCCGGTCAGGGTGTGGGAGCTTCCGCTAAATCGGAGCCCAAAACGGTTCAACTCTTGGTTGGATCCGACTTTCGGATCGCATTTTTCAGTCTAGGTGCCGAATATCAAAGAGCTTTTGATACCTCGTCTGTAACCGGAAGACTTTCCTTCCGTTTCTAAAAGCAATCGTATAGAAGATGCCCGGGGGTAATCGTATGACACTCGGGCTTTTCCTTTTTCTTTCGTCCATCTCCTTTGCCAAAAGTTTTTGCGTACAAACTTTTAATGTTTATGGGCCAGCTTATGCCAGCGCCATCGAGCAGCGACTTTTCGCCCTCACTGAAGAAATTCAAAGAGATCCATGCGATTCCTATCAATTTCAAGAGCTTTGGAAAGAGGAGCAATATTCTTTAGTTGCAGCCAAACTTAAGACGAACCGCTTCGCGCCGTTGTGGGCTGACAATATTCGCCAAGATGGAAAAATGATCGGTCTGGGAAGTGCATTTCAAGGTTCAGTTTTAAATGCCCGCTCAGGACTATTTCGAGTCAACAACGAAGATGGCATCACGGACTGGTTTCGTGGTGTGTGGGGAGTTGAAAAAGGCTTTACGCTGATGGAAGTAAAACTGGATCGCGCTCCCGAAATGCTCTTTGTAAACGTGCACACTCATCCGATGGATACTTCGATTCGCATCGCCCAAATTGTTCAAGTATTGCAAGAAATGGGAAAAAGCAGATTGCCCATTATTTTTACCGGAGATATCAACGCGACTCCCGATAGCATCGAATACAAACTACTGACACAAGTGGGAAATCTGCGAGACTCGTATTTAGAGAGTAACCGTTCGTACCAGGGAATCTGCACCTATTGCGGCGGCAATCCGCTATCCTGGAGCTCAGATGATCGCGTGATTGACTTCATTTTCTTTCAACCGTCCGAAACTATTTCATTGGCGATAGATAAATCTTCAGTGAACCTAAAAGGTGCGGACCGCGAGAATCCTTTGAGCGATCATTTCGGCGTACAATCCCACTTTTCGTGGGAAGAGCAACCGGGAACTATCGAGAAAAATTTTGCTGCAGCGGCAGCCGCTTTAAAAGAAGCCGCTGAACAACTTGAAGATTCTTCAGAATTTGCTCCCACGCGAAAGCTCATGAAGGCTTGGTATAAAGACTTCATTAAGCAAAAGACACCCAAAGATTTACAAGGGTTGTTTTAAACGTAACGCTTGAATTTCTTTATATGCGTCTTGCAAACTGGGTAGAGTAACTCCCAATCTCTTGGCTTTTTCTGTGGTGAGGCCAGCGGTTAAAGGTCGCTTCGCTTTTTGTTGCAAATCTGCGGTTTTCACAAAATCAAAACCTGCTTCGACCAATGAACGTGCAAAATTTCCCGAATCGGCCACTTGAAACACTAAATCTTTGCGAGAAAGCATATCGGGTCCAACAACGTTAAAAATTCCTGTTGCTCGCTGCTTGGTAAGCTCGATGGATGCCCGTGAAAGCGCTGGACCATAGGCCGGAGTGGAAATCTGGTCTTCGGGAATTCGAAAAACACTCTTCTTTCCCACCTGCAAATTTTGCAAGTGGCGAATGTACTGCATATAGAAGTTCATTCCCGTGGGATCCCAAGAAAAAACCATCACCGTTCGCAATACTAGAGCATCGGGCAAAATAGAAAGAATTCCTCTTTCCGCTTCCAATTTCGCCCGACCATACTCACAGCAAGGATCTGGCGAATCCTCTTCAGTGAAGGGGCCCCTCTTCTCTCCTCGATATTCAGCGGCACCGAAAACATATTCCGAAGAATAAAAGGTCAAATCCCAGCCGATACGCTTGCATAAATCCGCCACTTGAATGGGGCCGAGCGCGTTCATCTGTCGGCAAAGATCAGGCTTCTCTTCACAAAGATCCACATGAGTGAGCGCTCCGGCCAAATAAACTCGGGGCACATCTCCCTTAACGACCTTTTGTAATTCTACAAATGCTGAATCGATGGATTTTGGATCCGCCAAATCAAGAAAAATTCCACCAGGCTTAGAGCTAGTCGAAAATACTGCATGCCCTTCACGTTCCAAGTGATGGACTAAACCTCGGCCCACTTGACCGGACTTGCCAATCACTATGGAAGTTTTCACTTTTCATTCCTCATGGATACGGCAGTCCAAAGATTAAACATGTTCACTTTCTTAAAATTTTTGACCTTTAGATTCACTCTTTTTAGCAATGGTCCCATTTCTAAATTGGACTTAAATCCCAAAGAAACCGCCACTGGATTAAAAGCCGCTTCTACAGCGCCAACCACCGCATTCTCACTTTTAAAATGATTCATCAGCACAATAATTCCACCGGGCTTACAAACCCGTTTCATTTCCAAGAGCGCCTCTTCCGGATAGGAAGTGGCCGAAATAAATAAATTGCCTAAAACACCGTCGAATGAATTATCGGGGAACTCCAATTTTGTAGCATCCATGATTTTTACCGAGGCATTCTTAAGTTTTTTTCTTAAGATCAACTCCTGCGCTTCTTTCAACATGCTTTCCGAAAGATCTACACCGACTACCTTACAATCGCGAGGATACAAAGGGAGAGTGAGACCTGTGCCCACCCCAACCTCTAAGACTTTGGCTTTTTCTTTTAGCTCGAGGAATTCAATGGCCGTTTCGCGCCCTTCTTGGAATAGGAGCTTTCCAAATACGAAATTGTAGTAAGGGCCAAACTTTTCATAGATCTTTTCCACAACCTTCTGGTTTTTCATGAATTTCCCTTTCAAAATCACTCTATTTCCGGTTTCTCTAGCGATCAAGTGGAAAGGAAGAGATCTTTCAGGCAAAATACTGACAAAATGAAAACTTTATTTCTTTATTTTTCAATTTTTACGAGTTTTTCCACGGTTTCCTATTCCGCCACTTGTGAAAGGACCTGGGAGGGTAAAGGAATTTCAGTTGAGCAGTGCGCGAACCTGTCTATTGTCAATTTAACCGGGACCCCCGCCGAACGCGCGTTAGCCTATGGTGCGTATTTACGCGAAAGGCAAAAGACGCAGGTAATCGACTACTTCTCCCAAAAAGTTTTTCAATCCGTCGAGACTCCAGGAATTTTTCGTCCGTTTATTCACTGGGGCTACAACCAATGGATACGTCTATGGCACCGGAACACTCCTAAAGAACTTGGCGAAGAATTAAATGCGTTTGCGCAAGGACTTCAAGTTGATCCAATTGTGCTAAAAAGAGCTATTAGTTTACCAGACACAGCTTCGGCTCTAATGGGTAAAGAAAATCAAGCAAATATTCCTGGCCTCGGCTGCACAAGTGTAGCCGCTGAAAACGCCGATGGAGACTTTTTTTATGGACGAAACTTAGACTTCGCAGGTGTGGGTTTGTGGGACAAACACCCCACACTACTCAAAATTTTTCCCGAAAACAGTGGTGAGTGGAAACATCTAGTAATTGGAGCCGATGGACTTTTGTTTGGTGGAATTACTGGGGTCAATGAGAAGGGAATTACGGTAGCCGTACATCAAAATTATACGAGCGATATCGGTGTGAGCGGAATTCCTATGCTGTATTTAGGCGAGTTAGTGCTGCGATCCGCCGAAAATTTGGACCAGGCGCTTGAGATTTTGGCAAAGAATCGGCCGTCGGTGAGATGGACGTTGGTAATTACAGATTTAACGCTAGGACAGGCCGTGGCAGTGGAAACCTCTCCCACTAATTTTTATGTTCGTTGGGGACAGCCAGAGGGATTTGTTCAAACCAATCATTTGCTCGGCAATCGTGAGTCAGAGGCAATCACACTCGGAACAAAATTAAATTCTCTGCAGCGAATGAAAACTGCCTTCGAATTGCTTTTAAAAAATACAGCCAATCTAAAAGTAGAATCCATCGCAGAAATTCTCAGCTACCAACAAAATCAACTAGGATTCTTTAGTGCTTATGCCGACATTTTAAAAGCTCACACCATTCAAACGGTAATTTTTTCTCCCAAGTCAGATTCTCTGGGTACATTTTATCTTAGTGGCGAAGAAGCGCCCACGGCCGGGGGAAAGTACTTTCAATTTTCCCTCGATCGACTTTTTAGTAGTGAACCGGCGGAATATCAGCTTGTGGATCTCAGTAAAATCGGCGCAGAAAAACGTTCGAGGCAAATTGAAATTTCCCAGGCTTTTCATGCGTACTTCGACCAAAGAAACCATGAACAGGCGATCGCCATTTTACGCAATCATGATACCCTGGCGGCTAAACTGTTTCAGACCTCGGCCCTTTTTCAGTCTGGTCGCTGGACGGAAGCCTTGGCCGTTGCTGAACGAGCAAATAGAGAAGCAAAGTATATGGGCGAACCGCTATATATTCGCCAGAGTGTTCGCTGGCTTCAGCTACTTTCCTTGTATTCCCTTAATCGCATTGCTGAAGCGAGAAAAATTGCTGACGAATTGGCCGAAGAACAACCTTTGAATCCTCGCTTAAATGAATTGGTAAAACGAATAAACAGCGGTAAACGCCCGAAACCTAAAGATTTTTCGGTCGCCTTTGAATTCTTTTCTGGTGATTTGGGAACACGCCCTCAGTAGCCCAACTCGACGACATTCCCTGGAGAATAGATGGAGCAATCTCAGAGTTCATGCTAATTTCTGCGCCATGAATGCCGCCACTTGGATCGCCGCTTTTTTTCACTGCTCAGTAATTTTGGCTGTGGGTTTAATTCCACTCACCTGGCGTCTGCAGGGCCCTGTTTTTGATGCCTTACTCTCCTTTGGTGCCGGCGTGCTTCTGTCAGCGGCCTTCTTGCATATGATGCCCGCTGCGATTCACTCGCTTGGTGAAAGCTCTGGTTTCTATATTCTCCTCGGCTATCTATTAATGTTGGTATTGGAAAAGTTCACTATGGCTCATCCTTGTGGAGAGC
>CAYZLH010000097.1:0-8249 GCA_964478795.1 uncultured Bdellovibrionales bacterium
AACTCAAAGATGCGGAAGACATTCTGATTTTTGGCCCCGGTGTAGCCAAACACCATTTTCAGACGTATTTGGTGGAACAACATCCCATGGAGGCGCGAAAAATTCGCATTTGCCAATCCATGGATCATCCCACGGAAAAGCAACTTGTGGCTTTTGTAGACTCTTTCTTGAGAGCGAACAACCTAGCTAGTGGCTGAGGCTTTGGGCAGCTCAATACAGAATGTGCTGCCCTCTCCCAATCTACTTTCTAAGCCGATGGCGCCCCCCCAAGACTCCACAATCCGGTAGCTAGTGGAAAGACCCAAGCCCGTGCCTTTGCCAATTTCTTTCGTGGTGAAAAACGGGGTAAATAGTTTTTTCTGATTTTCATCGGAGATCCCGCAGCCAGAATCTTCGATGAAAAGTTGGATACTGTCTCGTCCTTCTTGCGCATAAACCTTTAAAAAGTGGTTGTCCCGACGGCCAGATCCTTTAGCACTCTCGATGGCGTGAAGGGCATTGACCAAAAGGTTTAGTATGACCTGGCGAAGGGGACCAGATTCAGCCATTACGGCCAAAGTACTAGGCAGATCATTCGTCAATTGCACTTCTTGTTTGCGGATCTCGTGCGCCAGCAACTCCAGCGTGTCGGTAACCGCTTCGCGCAAGCTCACTTTACCTACTTGTTTAATTTTTTCTCCTCTGGCTAATTTCAATAGTGAACGAATCAGCCCAGAAACCCGATCGATTTGCGAAACGATCACATCCACATTTTTTTTCTTTTCTTCTTCGCCCTTTAATTGGAAGGCTAACAACTCAGCGCGACCGCGGATGACTCCTAGGGGGGTGCCAATTTCATGGGCTAAGCTGGAGGCCAACAAGCCAATGGAGGCCAAACGATCCTGCAAAAGGATTTGCTCGGCTTTCGATTCGAGCTCCTGGTTCTTCTGCTCTAGTTCATCAGCATAAATTCGCAGCTGCTCTTCGGCAGCCTTGCGCTGGGTAATTTCGTAACGAATCGACACATATTGATAGGGCTTTTGGTTCTCATCGAGAAAAGGAATAATAGTGGTATTTACCCAATAAAGAGAACCATCTTTGGCGCGATTGCGGATTTCACCTTCCCAAATTTCCCCGCGGGCGATGGTCTTCCACATCTCCATGAAAAATTCCTTCTCGTGGTAGCCGGAATTGATGATTCGATGGTTCTTTCCGATTAACTCTTCACGAGTGTATTTCGAGATTTGGCAAAACTTGTCATTTACATGAATAATATTGCCGGCGCGATCGGTGATGGCCACAATGGCGGATTGATCCAAGGCGCGGCGAACGTCCGCCAGCTCCTTGGCTGTTCCCTTTGAGATTTCCACGGTATCCATGGTTTCCATGGATTGGCTTTATCACACTGAATATACCTGTCAACGCAGCACGACTTGGCCCAAACTTTGCGAACTCAGGGGAAAAAAGTTAAAGGTGAGGGGACGGAGAGCGTTTTATGAGAAATTTTGTCGAAAAGTTATTGATTGTGGGCTTTTTTGTCACTTTCGCGACCGGTGCGCAGGCCGGAGAGACTCGCGAACAATATCGTCAGCGCGTTAGGCAGGAAATCATGAATTCGGGCGGCGAACCCACCGTTGAGGCGCCTCGAATCGGGGATAACGCTCGCGATCTCGTGGATGAGTACCGAATCACCAACCTCCAGGAAATGGAAAACGCCAAACTGAAATCGGCCACGCTAGCCGAATCGCCCTGGTCTGATTTTTATTGGCCCACCTATGCTGGCGGGATTGCCAATCGATATGGCGACGTCAATTACAATGCGGCCTTAGTTTGGAAGGACAATGAAAAGTATCTATTAAAGATGATTGGTCGAGGCACGGAAGAAGAGCTCTCTCCTGCGGAAAAATATGATTTGCTGGTTGGCGATCCCTATTTCACCATGAGCAAGCGGGCCGCCCAAGCGGGCGCACCCTACGCCGATAATCGTGGCGAGGTAGAAACCTGGTTTGGCATTTGTCACGGCTGGGCACCGGCATCCTTTATGCTGCCGCGACCAAAAAAGGCGGTGAAGGTGCGAGCTGCTGATGGGCGAGAAATTACCTTTACGCCCTCGGATATCAAGGCGTTAGCCTCTCAGCTTTGGGCAAATGCCCGTGTGCGCAATCGATTTGTGGGTGGACGTTGCGAAGAAAAAGATCCGGCTCGGGATTCGGAAAATCGCGAAATTAATCCAAAATGTTTTGATAGCAATCCTGCGACCTGGCACCTCGCCGTGGTGAATCAGATCGGCGTGGCCAAGCGCTCCTTTGTGCTCGATGCGCAGAACAACTATGAAGTTTGGAACCACCCAGTGTTTTCTTACGTTTATTCCTATAAAAATCCGGCCACGGGGAAGGATGCGAACACCCTACAGGAAGCCAAAGCGAAAGTAGGATCTTATCAGGATCCGCTCCGCGCCCACCGAGCCGAAAATGCTGTATCGGTGGTGCGAGTGGTAATGAGTGTGGATTATGTGTCAGAGAGTCAGCCTACCGTGGCCAAAGAGGATAATCCTGGCTTTGATGTGCACGTGAATAAGAACTTTGTTTATGATTTAGAATTAGATGAAACGGATAATATTGTGGGCGGCGAGTGGCACTCCTTTATCCACCCTGATTTTCTCTGGGTGCCATTGGCCGATCAAAAACCCCGTACCGAAGGTGATCGCTGGGTTGTGCGGGGTGGAGAGAGCTGGGATGGCGCTGCGCCCTTGCCCAACACTTGGCGCGAGGCTGCGAAAATATCTTCACGGATGGATAGTCCCTTGGCTCTGATAGTTGAGGCGCTTTTTCAACGAGCCAACGCGCAGGAGTAAAGTTGAAAATCCATTTTTGGGGCGCTGCTGGAACAGTCACCGGTTCAAAAACTCTGCTAGAATGCGGAGAAAAAAAGATTTTAGTGGATTGTGGTCTCTATCAGGGATTGAAAGAACTGCGACTGCGGAACCGCGATCCGCTTCCCCAAGCTGCGGCCGCTATTGATGCCGTGCTGCTGACCCACGGTCATCTCGACCATTCCGGTTATCTGCCGATCTTGGTAAAACAGGGTTTTCGAGGGAAAATTTATTGCACAAAACCCACGCGAGAGCTGTTGCGTATTTTGTTGTTAGACATGGCCCATCTTGAAGCAGAAGAGGCGAAGTTGCAGAATCGCCTAAAAATTTCCAAGCATCACCCGGCCTTACCGCTCTTCACGCCTGCTGACGTGATCTCTACTCTACGAAAAGTTGAGGTGTTATCAGAGGGCGAATGGCACCAGCTGGGTGGGGGCGTAAAAGTAAAATTGCGCGAAAATGGACATATTTTAGGTTCAGTCACGGCGCTTTTTGCTTACGCCAAAAAGACAGTCCTCTTCTCCGGCGATTTGGGCCGACGAAAACCACTGACGTTGCGTCCGCCTAAGTCGGCGATTGCCGCTGATGTGATGATCTTGGAAAGTACCTATGGCGATCGCACCCACTCGGGGCAAAATCCCGAAGAACAATTGGGGCAAATTATTCGTCGAACGGTGGCTAGAGGGGGTAAGTGCTTTTTGCCTTCTTTTGCTGTCGGGCGCAGCCAAGATCTGTTGTATTTGCTATCGCGATTACGCCAGGCCCCCGATTGGCCGAAGGTGCCTATTTACCTAGATAGCCCGATGGCCATCGACGTGAGCGAAGTGCTGTTACGGCACTTGGAATGGCAGCGGTTAAGTCGCGCGGAAGTGAAAGCCATGTTTTCCGGCGTGCTACCCGTAAAGACGGGCAGACAGAGCGAAGCCCTAAGACGAAGAAATACTCCGGCCATCATTCTTGCGGGAAGTGGAATGCTCACGGGGGGAAGAATTTTGGGGCACTTAGAGGATTGTTTGGGCGATCCCCGCCATTCCTTTGTGCTTACGGGCTTTCAGGCGCCGGGCACGCGGGGCGCGCTATTGCACTCTGGAAGTCCGGAAGTGAAAGTGCGTGGTGTGTATCTTCCGGTGCGGGCGGAAATTTGCGAACTGCCGACACTTTCAGCCCATGCGGACCAAACAGAATTGTTGCAATGGGTGGCCGAGAACCGGCCGAAGCGACTCTATTTAAATCACGGGGAGCCCCAAGCCGCCGATGCACTGCGAGTGCTGCTCCGAGATCGCTTAGATATCAGGGTCACCGTGCCCAAATTTTTAGAAGTTGTGGAAGTCTGACCACTCTTGGCACGGCCTGTGCTTTTCTGATGAAAAATCGGACTGGAAGTGCCATAAAAGCGCAGTGGGCGCTGTTGCGGGACTTTTTATTACCAGCGCCGAGACAATAGTGCCCAACCTCGGAGGAGCTTCATGCAAGCCGGACATATTTTGGTAGTCGATGATGACGCAGAGATGCGATCGCTCCTGCAGGATTTTCTGCAGGCTGAAGGTTACCGAGTTTCCACCTTCCCCTTGGCGATCGATGCCCTAACTGCGCTGCGCGCGGATTTCGAAACAAAAAATGGTGAAGTCGATATGATCATCACCGATTTGAATATGGCGCAGATGGATGGAATGGAATTTTTGCGCAAACTGTCCGTAGAAAAGCCAACTGTACCCGTAATTTTAATTACGGCCTTTGGCACCATCGATACCGCCATTGAAGCCATGAAAAATGGCGCCTATCACTATATTGTTAAGCCTTTCAAGCTGGCTGAAGTCGCCGTCACCGTGCAAAAGGGGATGGAGCGACGTCGTCTGTCGCAAGAAAATCAGATGCTGCGCCAAGAGGTGAAGAAATCTTGGCAAGTGAAGGATGTTATTGGCAAAAGCCCAGGCATGAAGGCGATCTTTGATCTTGTGCATCGGATCGCGCCCAGCACGGCTAACGTTTTGGTGATGGGCGAGAGCGGATCCGGAAAAGAAGTGATTGCGCGAGCCATTCACACCTCTGGACCCCGAGCGCAAAAACCATTTGTGGCCATTAACTGCACGGCGATTCCGGAAGCCTTGTTAGAGTCCGAATTGTTTGGCCATGCTAAAGGCAGCTTCACCGGCGCGATCCAAAAGAAAAAGGGTCTGTTTGAGGAGGCCAATGGCGGCACGCTCTTCCTCGATGAAATTGGGGATATGAGCCCATCCTTGCAGGCCAAGCTCCTGCGCGTATTGCAAGAGCGAAAGATTCGTCCGGTGGGGGACAACCAAATGATCGATGTGGATGTGCGTATCATCGCCGCCACCCATAAAGACTTGAAAAAAGCCATTCAAGAGGGACAGTTTCGCGAAGACTTATTCTATCGTTTAAGTGTGATTCCGATCAGCGTGCCTCCACTCCGTGAGCGCCAAGAAGATATCCCGCTCTTAGCCGAGCACTTTTTGCGCAAATTTTCTGCTTCCAATGGTCGCAATATGAAGGGTTTTACCAAAGAAGCCCTGGCCAAACTCTTGCGCCTTCGTTTCGAGGGTAACGTTAGAGAGCTAGAAAATTTGATTGAACGGGCTGTGGTGCTTGCTCCAGGAGAGTGGATTGATGCCACTGATCTTCCGGGCACGGAATTGGAAAGCTTTGACCAGTTTTTTCGCGGCGCTACGAAAGATTTTCCCACCATCGCTCAGCTAGAAGAGCGATATATTCGCGTGGTCATGGATAAAATGGGAAATCAGAAAGAAAAAATCGCCCAGGTTCTCGGAATCAATCGCCGAACGCTGTATCGCAAAGAGCGCGAGTACGGCTGGGTGAAAGAAAACGAACATGAAGAGGGCGAAATACTCTAGATTTTCGCCCAAAGCTCCATTGTGCTCTGCATTAAATAATTTCCATTTAGATATTTTGGGCCGTGCTGTCTCGTCTTCGGAATTTTTGTCTCAGAGAGTATTCGAAAATCTCGCTCTTCTCACATTTCCTTTGATCTGAAATCAATTTTGAGTTGGCACAGCTGATGCTATTAGGTTTGGCGTGAGACGCTGAAGTCTCCGTAACTGAAAAACAGGGAGAGTATTATGAAGTTCAAAACCATCATCACCACCGTTGCTTTAATGGCTGCAGCTACCACCGTATTTGCTGCTGGAGAAAGAGGAGAAACCCGCGAGCAGGTTGTCGCTATTAACGATGCCTATATCCCTAACGGTTTTGACAGCTCTTCCGATGCATTCGTAGTGGTAAACGGCCTATTTCCTAACAGCTGCTACCGCTTTCGTGATGCTAAAGTAGACCACGTAGGTCCAGCGCTACATGAAGTGCGCGCTTACGCTAACGTAACCGAAGGTCTCTGCTTAATGGTGTTAGTGCCCTTTAATAAGGAAGTTCAATTGGGTAAACTAAGTGTAGGTGAACATAGCGTTCACTTTATGAATGGCGATGGAACTTTCTGGGAGAAAAAACTTACGATTGAAGAATAATCGTAAAAACTCTTCCCGCCCCTCTGGCCCACTGAGCCGGAGGGGTTTTTGAAGTTTACGTGAGAGGAAGTAAAAATGAAGTTTTTTGTGTTTTTGATCACGTTATTGGGATTTACGGCCCAAGGCCATGCGGCCCAAGAAGAAGCGAAAAAATATCGCTGGATTCCGAAAGACTGGAAGCCCTTGCCTTCCTTGCTGACTGGAGCCTTTGGAAAAATTCTTCCCAAAGTAGAAAAGCTCCCTGCTGTCGTGGGCCCCTTTGGTCCTGCGGCGCAAAAAGAGTTATTGCAAACATCCGATGAAAACATCCAGAAAGACATGCAAACAATCGGCGTCGCCAAAGTAGATGGCACTTGGATGCAAACGATTTTTGCCAAAGACGGCTCGGTTTCTTATGCCGCCGGTGCGGTGTTTGAGGATTTGCCCGGTGATTATTGGTTAGCCCGTGTGAAGAAAATGCAGGCTATGCAACCATCGATTATTTCTCGCGCGGAAAAATATGATCCAGATTATGCGAAAAGCTTGCGCAAACTAGAGCCCGAGATTCGCTTGCGCAAAAACAGCGAAGGCGGCTTTCAAGCCTATTGGAAGATTGAATACCTTTCGCCCTTTCAAGATGAAATCCGTTTCTTACACTTGGGGGAAGAAGGCGAACTGTTGGCTAAGGGGGAAGTGAAAAACCCCGGCGCCGATGGAAAAGCCTTGGTGTTCCCAGAAGGCCCACGGTTTAGTTCCATCACGGAAGTGCCCTTAAAAACCTTAAATGGTGATGGCACGCTCACCAGTCGAATTTTCCGAATCACTTCGGCCTTGGATTTAGATGTGAAGTCGCCAAACGTGCTCTTTTTCTTTCCTGAAAATGATCGTCGGTTTGACCTTTCGCAAGTGTATTACACAGTTGAACGAGCCTTCAATTGGATGGAAGCGCATTTGGGTGCGCAACTAAAGGCGCCCATTGAAGTGAAATTACACGTGGGCAAAGACGGAGTTAGTAACGCCGCCTTTTACCATCAGAACGTGATTTACTTGGGCACTGGTGACGGTGTGTTGTATCGCGAAATCCCTCGTGATCCTTCGATTGTGATGCACGAATCCATTCACGCCATGGTGGATTCCTATGCTGGACTTCCCCCAGAAGGGGAAGGTGGCGCTTTGAATGAAGGGTTTGCCGATTTCTTCGCTGCTTTGATTCTGAACAATCCAAGAATGGGTGAGAGCTCCTACTTGAAGGCTCCGTATCGCCGTACGCTTGAGCATCAGAAAAAAGCCTATGTTGATTTCGGTCCAGGGGTGTACCAAAACGGTTCCATTGTGGCCGCAACTCTTTGGGATTTGCGCGCTGTTCTCAGCGATGAAGTCTTGGGCAAGTTGGCGTTCAGAACCTTAGTGCGTTTGGGCAGCGGCGGTGGATTCGCGGATTTTGCGCCGGCTGTAATGCACGCCAGTCACGGAATCCTAAGCGAGGCGGAGCAAACCTCTATAGCCGAAAAACTTGTGCAACGTGGGTGGAGACTCTAGCAAATGTGGTTAGCGCTCCTTTTGACAATATTTTCAATGGCGGGAACCGGTGATCTCTCAGGAATTGAGGGCCACTGGTTTTTCTATAAAAAGATTTTCAAAGGCACGGAAATGCCAGAACCCCCAAGTGCAACCCTACGGTTGCACTTTGAGTTTTATGGGGACGGCACCAACAAACTCTACTGGTGGCATGAAGGTGAGAATGATCTTTGTACACGGTGGGGAAAGTATACCTGGGATGGTCAGTGGCTGAACGACGAGATTGTGAAAGTTGACCCCAAAAACCATCCGTCCTGTTCACGAGATCCGGATATGCAGAAGGGCAAAGTTTCCAGGTCGCAGGTGTGGATCGACGGTGGCGATCTGAAGCTCTTGCTCCATATCGG
>CAYZLH010000098.1:0-2259 GCA_964478795.1 uncultured Bdellovibrionales bacterium
AGTTGCCAATGATGAATTTTTTTCGCCCAATCGCGCAACTGCTGATCCGTGCACTCTTGCAAGGGTTTGTTTTTTAGCAAAATCTCTTCGCAGAGTTTTTCGCCCAGCCGCTGGGTAAATAACTCACTCATCACTTGCGTGATCGACTTCTGCGGCTTTTGCTTTTTTTCCTGCAAAAAGACGGTAGCAAGATCTTCTTTAGGCCAGAGGTTAATCGCGATGGAGTCACCTGGATACCAATGTAAAGATGCCTGCAGAATTGCCGGCCCCGAAAGCCCGGTATGGGTGAACAAAATATTTTCGCGAAATATTTTTTCATTTACGGAAACCTGAGTGTCTAGACTCACACCGGATAGGCCACCGAAACGACCCAAAAAGGAATCCGGCATCGTTAGCGACACGAGCGCCGCCGCGAGGGGCGTGACCTCCAAGCCAAAGCTCTTGGCCACCTGATAACCAAAATCAGTGGCGCCTATTTTCGGAATAGAAAGTCCGCCCGTGGCGATCACCACCGCATTGGTCATTAAATAAGTATTATCTACTTTTACCTGAAACCCATCGGGCGTTTTTTCCACCGATTCCACTTTGCTGCGCAGGCGAATTTCTACGCCAGCTTCCTTACATTCGGCCGTCAATAAATCCACAATTTCTTGGGCGTTGGTCACACAAAAGAGTTGGCCCAGTTTTTTTTCGTAATAGGAAACTCCATGTTTCTCCACTAGCCGAACAAAATCCTGAGGAGTAAATCGGGCCATGGCGCTTTTGCAAAAGTGCGGATTATCGGAGAGGTAATTTTGTGGGCTGGCCCCAATGTTGGTGAAGTTACAGCGTCCCCCACCAGAAATGAGAATTTTTCGGCCCAGTTTTTCTCCGTGGTCGAGCACCAAAACCTGTTTGCCCCGACGTCCGGCAGTGGCCGCAGCCATCAAACCAGCTCCGCCTCCACCGACTACTATGGCGTCCCATTTTTTCATTAGAAGGCTGATGTATCCGAGGTGGTGGGAAAAATCCCACTTAAAATTGGACGATTAGGGAAATAAAAAAGGCTCGGGGGGGTCACCCCAGACCATCCCCAAGCCCCACATGGTAGGTCCCCTACAACCCCCATGTTCTGCAATCAAACACTCTATCGCCCAAGCCCCAAAAGGCCTTGAATTTCTACTTAAATTATTGATTTTATTGACTTTTTTAAGCGCCAAAGAAGCGCATTTTGGGCCCCGTTTCAGCGGCCCTTTATTGGCTCTGCCCTAACGCCTTGGGTGCCCTAGACCCCCCCAGAAAGCCCGCTAATACGAGCATGGTGGCGATATACGGGATGACCACCACGAAGTGGGAGGGAATGCCCGCAGACTCCTCGAGGTTCACCGACTGGAGACGAAACTGGAGCGCCTCCATTACGCCGAAAAACAAACAGGCCACCACGGCATAGGCTGGCTTCCATTTTCCCAAAATGAGCGCGGCCAGCGCCATGAAACCCCGACCAGCCACCATATTATTGGAATAACTAGAAGACAAACAGAGCGAAAGTGTGGCTCCCCCTAATCCGGCCAGCAACCCACTGACCCCCACCGCTAGAAAACGAATTTTATTTACTCGAATACCAGCAGCTTCCAAAGCTTTGGGATTCTCACCGGCGAAACTAAACCACAATCCCAAGGCCGTGCGTTGGAAAATCCACCAGGTAATCAACCCTACCCCCCACACGAACAGCAGAGGAAAATAATTGAAGCGATTTTCCATGGGAATTGCCGGAGAACCGCCGGCCGACTCAAACAGTACTTTCAATAAAATGGGAATAATGCCGAGAGCGAGTAAATTCATCGCCGTCCCTGCCACCACTTGGTTAGCCCGACCCCATATTACGGCGATAGCATAGAGTAAGGAAAACAGCATGCTCACTAGACCTGCTCCGAAGAATCCTACGTAAGCATTGCCCGTTTGCAAGGTGAGAATGGCTCCAGCAAATGCGCCAATCAGCATGAAGCCTTCGAGCGCGATATTGATCACACCCGCACGCTCGCTATACAGCCCGCCGAGACTGGCGTAGAGAATTGGACTGGTAACTCGCAATACGCTGAATACGAATTCCATTATTTTCTCTTCCTTTCTTGGAATGCAATGGCCACGGAAACACTTAAAATCACCAAACTTTGAATCACAAACGAAAGATCCTTCGTGATGAGATCTGTTTCAATATCGAGATCGGCCGCGCCCTTATGGAGCGCACCAAACAAAAAGGCCGTGCCCAGTACTCCAAGG
>CAYZLH010000098.1:2269-8221 GCA_964478795.1 uncultured Bdellovibrionales bacterium
TGACTGCGGGCCAGCAAGGCCACGGCAATTCCGATGAAACCAAAATCGGGAGAAAACCCCAGTCGCATCTTTCCGTACCCACCAAAAACTTCATTGATCGCTACGAGTCCGGCCAAAGCTCCAGCCAAAAACATTGCCCACTTCTTACAGCCGGCCACGGAAATTCCCGCAACCCGAGCAGCGTCTTCATTTTCCCCAGTTGCGCGGATGCGAAAGCCCAATGGCGTATGGAATAAAAATAACCACAACCCCACTGCGGCCAATACGGCCACAAAAAATGCGGAGCTCACGGGAGCATCTTGGAAAAATACAGGCAAGGGATCCCAAGTTCGAAAGAAATATTGATCAGAAATAACTTTGGTTTCGGGGCTCTGTCGATCCGGATTCTGAAAGTGACTGGTAATCGCCCAGCTACAAAGAGCAGCGGCCACAAAATTCATCATAATGGTATTGATCACTTCATGACTGCCCCGCTTGGCCTTGAGATACCCGGGCACAAATCCCCAGAACCCACCGGCCAGGATCGCCACGGCAAAGGATGCGGGTATGGCCACCGTAATCGGCAAGTTAGGAAAGAGAATAGCAAACACGCTGGCGGCCAAGGTACCCACAGCTAATTGGCCCTCGGCGCCGATGTTGAATAGTCCGGCGTGAAAAGCCACACTTACGCTGAGTCCGGTAAAAATTAAGGCCGTTGTGTAATACAACGTCACCCCGAAGTCATAACGAGAGCCAAAGGCACTCTTAAAAATGATCCGCATTACGTCCAGCGGATTTTCTCCGATGAGAGCGGCGATCACCAAGCCTAGGGCGATACCAATGGTCAGTCCGATGAGCGGATAAAATCGTTTCATCCCTCTGACCTTTCCACTTTAGTAGCTGCCTCATTGGCTCCAGCCATCAAGGCTCCGATTTTTTTCTCGTCAAATTCTTCTCTCAAAAAGGAACCTACCACGCGGCCGCGAAACATTACCAAGATTCGATCTGATAGTTTCATCAATTCTTCTAACTCAGAGGAAACCAGAAGAATTCCTGTGCCTTTTGCGCGCAACTCTAAAATCTTTTCATGAATAAATTCGACGGCCCCAACATCCACGCCGCGCGTGGGCTGAGACGATATCAAAACGCGAGGATGGTCTTGCAGCTCGCGAGCTACCACCAGTTTCTGTTGGTTCCCACCGCTCATGTCTCTAGTTAAAGTAGATTCCGTTTCAGGACGAATCCCAAATTCTTGAATGGCGCGTTTCGTTTTTTCTTTACCCACCGCCCAGCTAAGGAGAGGTCCCCGACGGTAAGGCGCCATCCCCTCCCGTCCGAGCACATAATTTTCCACCATGGAAAAATTTAACAGCAAGGCCTCTTTTAACCGATCTTCAGGAAAATAAGCGGCTCGGTTTTCCCGCATTTTTCGATTGGTAAAGGTGTTCACCGCTTGCTGACAATAGTACAAATTCCCTGTTGCCAGTTCTTCATTGGGATTCGTAAGAATTCTGACCAAATCCGATTGACCATTTCCTTCTACTCCCGCGACACCAAGGATTTCGCCCTCGCGGAGGCGAAAGCTCACTTCCTTCAGCCGAGAGTTTTTTCGCTTCGCCTTTAGATTTCGGCCTTCCAATAAAATTGTTTCCCGCGCTTTCGGCCGCGCCAATTTCGAAAAATCTTTCGTCTTGCGGCCGATCATTAAGTCGGAAATTTCCTCGCTGGATGTTTCGTTAATATTTAGATCAGCTATGGTTCTTCCCGCCCGAAAGATCGTTACGCGAGATGCGATTGCCATCACCTCTTTCAATTTGTGCGTAATGATTAGAATTGTTTTTCCTTTCCCCTGCATTTTTCGGAGGATATCGAAAAATCGCGAAATTTCACGCGGCGTTAATACAGCCGTGGGCTCATCGAGAATAAATAAATCGGAATCGCGATAGAGAAGTTTCAAAATTTCAATTTGTTGCTGTTCGCCCACCGGCAGTTCACCCACGGGAATATGCAATGGAATTTGCAGACCGAACTCAGCCATGATTTCGTTGACGCGAATTTCAGCATCTTTCCGAATGTGCGGCGAAAAAAGGTTAGCGTGCGTACCGAGCAGAATATTCTCCAACGCCGAATGTGTTTCGGCCAACATGAAGTGCTGATGGACCATGCCAATTCCATTAGCTATGGCCTGCTTAGAGCTATTCCAGCGAATTTCTTTTCCGCGAAAAGTGATGGTTCCCTGGTCTTGCGGGTATTCGCCATAGAGAATTTTCATCGCCGTGCTTTTGCCGGCACCGTTTTCGCCCACGATGGCGTGGATCGTCCCCGTTTCCACAGAAAACGATACTTCATCATTGGCAATACAATCGCCAAAGGCTTTATGAACTTTATGAAAGCTCAGCTCACTTTTGCTTGGCATTTTGGTAATAATCCGGCACGGAGATTTTTCCCGCAAGGATCGCTTTTTTCAATTCTTCCAATTTTTTTCTCGACTCTACGGTCAACAGCTTTTCATTGAATTGATCTACGGAGTAGTCCACGCCTTTATTTTGCAAACCAAAGCGTTCGGTTCCAGATTGAAACTTATTCTCTTTCACGGCTTTGATCACATCAAATACAGCCACATCAACTCGCTTCAGCATGGAAGTGAGTACAAAGCCAGGTTTTACCCAGTTCTGATTAGAGTCCACGCCAATGGCGAGTTTCTTTTTCTGTTCAGCGGCATCGAACAAGCCATAGTTTGAGGCTCCAGCCGCAGCAAAAATAATGTCTACACCTTTGTTGAATTGGGAGAGCGAGAGTTCCTTTGCCTTGGCCGGATTGTTCCAAGCGTCGCTGGTTACGCCCACATAGTTATTCACTATTTCGGCCTTTGGATTCACATGTTTTACTCCGGCTTCATAGCCCATTTGAAATCGGCGAATCAAAGGCACATCCATTCCGCCCAGAAAGCCAATTTTTCCCGTTTTCGAATGCATAGCCGCAGCGGCGCCCACCAAGAAACTCCCTTGATGCTCTTCAAATAAAAGATTTTTCACGTTTGGCAATTTTACTTCAGAATCCACAAGTGCAAATTTTAAGTCAGGAAATTGCTTGGCAATTTTTTCGATCCCATCGGCCATGGAAAAACCCACACCGATAATCAGATCATATTTTTTCTGAGCGAAGGAGCGCATCATGGTGGTCACGGCGGCATCGTCCATGGCCTCCACATATTTCAAATCAATGCCTAATTCTTTTTTCGCCTTTTCAGCGCCCGCAAATGCGGCTGCATTGAACGACTTGTCGTCTTTGCCCCCTTTATCCAGCACGAGAGCGATTTTGAGGGATTCCGCTTGCGCAGAAAAAACAAACAGAAAGGCCAGAAACGAAGCAAATTTTGCCATGGTGAATCTCCTAGTCGGTCGATACCATTTCTAACACCGTTAGGGAAGGATGCCGCTTTGCATTATTTGATCTTTAAGAAGCGTAACCGCAGTTTGAGGCCTACTGTCGTACCTGCCAACGCTTTGTCGATCTTCAAGGGGCGGTGAGCATCTTTTGGAAGCTGGTTCGCTTGGCTTAAAAGCGCACCTGAACTTTGCACGGCTCTACAGTTTTGAATTTGATTCGCAGTTTCCAAAAGCCATAACTGCGTCGCGCGCTCGAAAATTGAAAGCGGCAGTATTTATGTGGTGATTGTCCATATTTAGCGCGTTGGAAACCAAAGTGCTTTGCATGTGGTCAAGATACATTATAAATGAAATTACTTTATCCATGGCTAAATCAATCTGCGATAAATTTTCTCGGGACGAGCTTTTGCAAGATTGGCACTGGTCTATCCCAAGATTGGCTGGTGAGAGCTTGGTGTGTCCGTCGTGACCATCGCGCACCTGTCGGATTTCCCGTTGCACGCCGAGCGAGGCGGCGTTGGTGGAAAGTCGAATTCCCAGAATTGTCCTCCGTGAACCGACACCCATCAGGGGAAAACTCAGGAATACTTAACAAATTCAGGGTGATAGTCGGGGTAGATTTCTGCAGTTATCTCTCTTAAGATAGTAATAGTGGGGAGAAATTATGTGGAAAACAATTCTATTTACTCTGGTTTTCAGTTTGGTACTGCCGCAGGCGTTTGCCTTTTTAGGTGATAACAAAAAAGATGACAGTTTCGGTGTAGTAAAAATTGAAGACAAAAGCGCCACTCTATCCGGAGAAATCAAAGATTTAAAAGTGGGCGATAAACTCTATTCAATAAAGAGTCCCTACCAATACACCGTAACGGAAATTCAAGGCAAACTAGTGACCGTAGCTCTTCCGGACAATCACAAGTTAACAGAAGGCGCAGCCCTGTTACGGAAAATTACCCCCGTAATCAAAAAAAATATTGAAACGGAATCCCGCCTGAAAGATGCGCTAGGCGAGTAAACTCTCTAGGAATTCATCCGTACTCGTTCGCCTCGATACACGGGCCAAATTACCATACACACCAAATACATGGATACTTGCCCAAGCACGGAAATCCAGGCAATGCCCTTGAGCATTCCTGCTTCCGCAAAAAACAAGGCGCCAAAACCGGCTAAGGTGGTGAGAGCCGAAAGATGTACTGCTTGTGCGACAAAGCGGGCCGAGGACAGCGCACCATAGCCTTCTCGTTCACGGTGCCGCACGTGTACACCCATATCGATGCCCGCTGCTAAAACCGCAGGAACCATCGCAATATTTAGAATAGAAAATCGCACGCCAAACAAGCCCATCAAAGCAACTAATACAAAGATTCCGGCGATGAGCTGGAATTCTAAATCGAGGGCATCCAAGACATTCCGAAAATCTATTCCCATCACAAAAAATGCACCGGTCAAAAACACCAATAAAATCACTAATCCGTCTTTGGTGATATGATCCAAAATTTCCGCAAAGATTCGTACATCACTGCCAACCTTAACGCCTGGAAACTTTTCTCTAGCCTCAGCTAAAAGCTTCGCAAAGGAGCGTAGCGAACTTGCCTGGTCTAAATCTTTAGCCGGATACGCCAATACAATATTTCCGCTGTGACCAAAAGCATCGCGCAATTGTGGCGGTAGATCCTTACGGTGATATGGCTGAGCTTGCAGCAATTTGCGAATATCTCCCGCGTGCATTCCCGTTTTTTCCATTAGCTCTTCATCCGAAAGACGATCTAGACGGCCAGCAACCGCCTGAATCTCTTCGAAGCGCTCGTCCATATCTCGGGGCACCACTCGATGTAAGGAAACGGCATCTTGCACTTCTTCTTTTCGCGCATCATCGCGCAGCCACTCTTCGAGTGCCTTTGCCTGTTTCGCATCCTTGGCCAAGAGTGCCGCTGGCGTAAAGCTTCGCCCGAACAACTCATTCACCAATTGATTTCGCGCCTGAGTATCTTTGGATAGGTCGTGCATCCGCTTAAAATTGTATTCAAACTCAGCGTTCCAGGCGCCCCAAACACACAACAACACAAATGGCGGAATTACCCACCGCATATAGCGACCAAAAGGATAGAATCCAAAAATCTCGCGAACCTTTCCAAATCTAGGCTGTTCGCGAAACAAGGTGGCCATGGCGGGAAACATCAAAATATACACGAAATAAATCGATAAAATTCCAACTCCGGCGATTTTTCCTAATTCGGAAAACCCACGAAAGTCACTAAACGAAAGAATCAAAAAGGCCGCAGAAGAAGTGATGGCAGCCGATCCAAGGGCCCGACCAGTATAAATATACGAACGCTCAAGGGCGCGCTTCTTGCTGTGACCGGCGGCAATTTCTTGGTAAAATCTTCGCTTCAAATGCACACCATATTCCACGCCCATGCCGCCGAGAATGGCCAGCAAGAAACCGGTGAGAATATTGATCTGCCCCACCAAAATGTGCGCGGCTCCAAGTGTCCAGGCCATGGCCACGCTTACAGCAACCACCATCAAACCGGCACCGCGCAAGGTACCCAATCCAAAAATTAAGATGAAAGCCACACCGAGTAAC
>CAYZLH010000099.1:0-2708 GCA_964478795.1 uncultured Bdellovibrionales bacterium
TGTAGGCGTCCCTATAAGCTCGATCGAGCCGTCATAGTCAGCAAGCGCAGGCTCCAGGTACTCATAAACGAGTTTTCGCATGTCTTGCCTAAAGGAACCAGCCTCATCGATTACAACTTTTGCGTACTTGCCGCCGAGGTATTTCTCCATCTCATCGCGCGTAGCATCCGCGCCAGCTAAATAGATCACAGACCCGTTTGGCAAAGTGTAAGTAAGATCCGCCTCGTTTTTCTTTGCCCCTAAGTTAAACTTACGGTTCATCGTGGCGAGAACGTCTTTCCACATAATATTTTTTGCGGACGTTCTGGTTAAGGCCAGGTACAAAACGGAGCATCCTGGCATTTCGTAGCAAGTTTCATAAAGACCTGCGCCCACGCCGTATGATTTACCTGCGCGCCGAGTGCAGAGCGCCGCTTTCCGCGACGCTCTTGAGCGTATGAATTTTGCTTGCTTGGGGAAGTTTGGGTCGATAAATTTGGGCTTAGGAGCCTCTGCTATTCTCTTTAGCTCGGAGATAATCGCAAGAGCTTGCTCCCGGCTTGTGATTTCGATCACTATTTTTTAGTTTTTTTGTCCACTAAAGGGAAATCGTTATTTCTCTGCCACCATTGAGCGTTGGCTGTTGAAGAGAAAGTTTCGATTTTTGTCGCTTTGCAAACGATTTTTATATCACCGTTGACTAAGTTTAGCATAATTTCAAACTTATTTGATTTGATACAAGTCTCATCGCGCCGACCGGCTCTTACCGGCTGGTGAAATTTCACGATTGAAAGCTCCATAGTCTCTTCCATATCATCCTCCCACAATCATCAAGTATGGATTGAAAATCACTCGCCACTTCAAAGCGCATCCCTCACTCATGGCCCTAGTCCAATGCGTTGACTCTATATACTCTTCGTCCATCATCCGCCCCCCGCGCGCGATCCCCACAAGCTGCGAGCCGATTCCAAATTTACGAAACGGATGCTTCACATAAACAAAGTGCAAAACATTTTTCCCGCGCTCAGGCGCAGAAAAAACAACATAACCCAGGATTTGACTAGGACTCTCTTCGGGGGATGCTACCACAACGCATGCGTGCTCCAAAAGCTTTGTTATGATCTTTTTCTCGCCCTTGAAAAAAATATCATTGGGAATAACTTTTCCCCAAGGGGATGCGTCCTGGTAATTTTTAAGCCAGCTCGAATAAATAAAATTTTCGTCGTTTGCCGTCCCGGTCCTTAGGACAAGCGGGATCTCTGGCCTATAATCAAGCTCCATCACTGCTGCTGTCATGTATGACCTCCGCTTCTTCCGGGTTCGCTTCCAAGAAATGAACCGCTTGTTTCCCGATCTCAATTAATTCCTGCTTTGGTAAGCCCGAAAGATTAAGGTTAATCTCTTTTGGTGGCTCCGCGACTTTCCCAATCAACCGGTTAAGGAGAAAATCTAGCCGCTTTTCGTCCGCGCCGGACGCCGCTTTGTAGACGATCCTCGCAATGATCACGTCGATCCTCGGCGTGTACTCGTTTTCAATGATCGGGAGCAGTAAGCCTTTAGTCATCCCCAGGTACTTCGAGAGCTTTCGCCTGAGGATCGCAGGGGTTAGTTCCTGGGTTGCTTTCAGATCTTCGGGCATGGGAGGACGCCCGCGCCCCTTAGAAGCGGCGTTGCCTTGTTCAAAAGGACGCCCCCTTTTTGACGTACCGCTCGCTTTAGTTTTCTTTTTTTTCGCTTTAGTTTTCTTAACCATAAAACCCCGCGATTTTTACATATGCGCCATTAGATCGCTTTTACTTTATAACCGCGTTCCCTAAACTCTGTCAAAAGATCGTCCGTATTTTCTTGGTCCGCACATTCGACCATGATGCAAAACTCGCCCAAACGCTCCGAAAACCTTTTACGGCGCTCCTTACGCTTGTCTTTTTGGAGCTTTTTCTCCCACTCATCTTGCTTAAAGCCCACGTCAGACAAGTCTTCCCAGCCTAATTCGTCGAATGTTTCCTTGAGGACTTCCTTGTCCCATTTCGAGAGCTCGGAAGTCCGGTTATCCGCCAATGCGAACCCCCTCAATTCTTCCGCTGTAAGCGTAGATTGCTTAATCTCGATCTTTTCCCACCCAAGCCGCTTTGCCGCCTCAAGCGTGCCATTGCCTGCCATCACATAGCCGTCAGATGATACCACGAGATTTTTTTGCTGCCCGTACTGCCTTAGGCTCCCCATGATCGCCCGGATGTTTTTTTCCGGGTGCGTGTTCGCATTTTTCGGATCGAGCTTCAGCGAGCTGATTAAGACCGTCTTATAACCCTTAGCTGGCATCTTCTTCTTTTCTCCCAAGGCTTTGTACCTCCACCACTGCGTCCACAAGGCCCGCTAGTTTTTTCAACTCTTTTTCTGTGTCGGCCAGTTGCAGGTAGAGCTGCATTGCAAGGTTTTTCCCCAGCTTATCCACAGGTGCTCTTGATAAAAGCCGCTGCTTTACTGCTATGACCTTTGTCAAGAAATCGTCGGTGTCATCTAGTAATCTGGTCAGCGTCATAAACGACGATCTCCCCAGTCCACTGGTTAAGCTGGAACTCTCTTTTACGCTCCCGCTTAAATTTCGCCTTCAAGAATCTTGTCATGTCGTATGGGTTTAAAAGCGCCCTTCTCGGCGCATAAACAAACCGCTTTTTGTCGTTTAGAAAATCAAGTTGACCAAATTATCGATGCTTTAAATCAACTTGAAG
>CAYZLH010000099.1:2718-8175 GCA_964478795.1 uncultured Bdellovibrionales bacterium
TGTGCATCCTTAGTTACCCCGAAAATATTTTCCATATCTTCACACGCAAAAACAAACTCGGCGCAAGCTTCTTCGTAAGTTATCCAGTTCGTAAGATCAGTCCAAAGCGCACCAGAAGAAAATTGCACTTGCACCTTATAGCCATGGTCCGGGTCATGAAAAACTCGGACCCCAGCCTTTTCACCGCCGACTATTTCAAGTTGCTTGGTGAACATTTTTTTTCAGTTACTCCAAACAACTTTGTAATCATCGCTGCGGATAGCTGTAATAACCTCATCAACTATCGTGGTCCAGCCGGTCAGGTCTTCCCAAGCATCGACGCGTAAGCGCTGCGCTTTATACTCACCAATGCCGTTTAGGAGGATGCGGTAGCGGCGGCGCTTTGCATAAGCTTCGCTGCCGTCGTCTTGTGTTGGTTCGCCAAGTAATGATTCTAATTGAGCTTCGATAGTGTCCATAAAAAAATCCTCCATTTATTGTTTTTTGAAACGATCGTTTCAATTTGGATCCAAAATCCTTTTTTTACAACTAGTTACGATACTGCGTCAAAAGATAAAAGTCGCCTTAACCCAAACTCCGCGATTAATAAAGCATCCACAAAACCATCATGCGGGTGCTTTGAAAACTTGCCGTTATGAAACTCTTCCCTAAGTTCCACGTCCGGGAAAAGATTACGCGCCGCTTCAAGGCTCCGTGCTTTCGTGTCCACTTTCTCCACGCCGTTTTTCAGCTTCGTTACAATCTTCGTCCCGGCGTGCATGTGTTTCGACCAGGCCGCGGGGGGTACTAGCGTATGGGCCAGGCCCGTCATCGCTAAGATCCCTCTCAAGTACCCATAGCCGCTCCCGTAGTTGAACATCGCACTCGCCTTGTTTAGGGGCATGCTTTGCGCGCGCTCGATGAAGATTTGAGCTTGCGGCCAGTTCTTTGCTGCCTGTACTGGCCACTTGCGGGCAATTTGTTCCTGGTCTAGTTTTATGAGCCGCGACAGGACCTCGCGTTTCTCGTTCAATGCTACCATGGCCCCGTCTTTGCCTGGGTCTATCCCAATCGCCACTATCATATTCGTCTTCCTCTTCTTCTTCGACTCTTGAAAAATAGACGTTTGCAACGTAGATCACGGCTAGGACGCCTATTAGGATTAACGCGATGTCTGTTGGTTTCATCATTTGCCCCTATCTCTCCGCAGCGTGTCTATTTCCTTGTTAGTCATAAGTCACGTTCTCTTCCAGTTTATCCTCAAGCGCCCGCAGCTCGTTGTAAAACTTATCGTGCTCGCCTTCGTAGCTACAGCCGAAACGGTAGTCAACGCAGCGGCGGTTTATCGCATCCCACAATAATTCGAACTCGCGTTCGGTAAGTTCTAGCTTAATCATCTGCCATACCCTGGAGGGAATTGATTGGGCCACTCTTTATGCGGCGGCGCTAGGGCTATCGCTTCATTTGCTGTTGTTACCGCTTCCCTCACTTTTCTGATTGCCGCGCTTTGATCTGCACAGGGCGGCGTTGAATTTAGAATCGAGCTTACTAAGTTTTTCCCTGCCTCGCGCACTGCCCAGTAGAGCGGGAGCTTATCAGGGTCATCGTGGTAGGTGAAAATCTCGTCTAGGTTTTCGTGGGTTACGCTGTTGCTTGGGTGTGTGGTATTCATACTTGCTCTGCCTCCGGGTTTATTAGGTTGTCGAGAATAAACTTGTATAACAGTCCAGCAGCGTCTAGGCTTATCTCGATATCGCCGACCGTATTATTGTTTTCGCGCGTTATGATTCGTAGGTTCCCCGTTGGAGTTATCGCGGCGTAAACATTCGGCGTGACCCATGCTTGTGGGAAGCCTTCCAGGACTTCTTTCGCGCCCTTTGCTTTGTCCAGCCATTTCTGTGCTTTTGAATTTTTATCTGGTTTTGCCATTTCCTTCATCCTCTTCTGTAAAAAGTATATCCATAACATCGCGGCGCATGACGAAAACATTTTCGTCTTTGTCTGCCGCTACAAAATCGAATAACCAGCATTGCGCTAAGCCTGTATTTGAGACTATGAAAATAGATGTTTCGGCCCTTGTCTTTGGTTCTATGATGTATTCGTGTGCCCATGCAGGCATTACTTTCCAGTCGCCCAAAAACTGCGCCGCTACTATTTTTTTATTTTTCGGGGTAAAGGTTTTTGTTTCTGCGTTCAATTTCTTCCACCTTCTTTTCGAGCCATCGGACAAAGGGTGTTTCGTCTTGTTTTATCTCGATATCGCAAATTTTAAAACTAGGGCCGCCGTGCATTTTGCCCGTAAAATACTGGGTTAAAGCGTTGCAGGCTGTGGTCGAGAGTTTGACCTCTAGCACCGAGCTTTCATTGAATAACTCGCGGCAAGTTTGTTGTAGCTCGTATAGTTTGGTTAGGAATTTTTCCATATCTCAATCAATCCTGAAAGCTGTTATCTTTGGTGGACGTATAACCGGATTCCATAGCGGACTCGGCTTAAGATCTGGCTCAGGTAGTTTAAACTCCGTGTCCATCTTTTCCACCAAGTAAGCTTCTTTTGGCCCCATGTATCTGCGTTCGACATGCACCTTTACCGTGATCGTCTCGCCTTCTCTTTTTACAAGTGGGCTGTCTGCGCCGACTACTAGGATGTGTGTTTCCATACGTCCTCCATGCTTTCTATGTTCTTTTTTATTTTGCCCTCAAGCTCTTTTATGCTTTCCTCAAAGGGTTTTCGCACGCATGGCATGCAGCGGCGCGTGATCGGTGCTCAATATTGCCGCCCATCAGTATGCGCAATTCGTAAAGCTCGGACTCATCGCCGCATGAGTTGCATTTTTTCATTTGTCGAGCCTCTTTGGTATGAAAGTGCAGGCCATGCAGATCGTTATCACAACGTCTTTTTGTGGAGTTACGACCACTAGATAGGATTCGTCATGTACGATACTTCTTCCGCACTCGCTGCAATTTGTTCCTGGCAAGGCTAGCTTAGGCTCCCAACCAGCGTCCATCATTTCCTTGATCGTTTCTTCCATTCGCGGTGATCCTTACTAAGTTCTAAAAAACAAATTAAGCCGAGCATGAAAAAGAATGGTATCACGGCCACCACTACCCCAGCTAAGGCGTGCTTTGTGTAGCACCAAATCAGGTCTATAAATCCAGCGTCTGCGATACATCTCATGCCCTACCTACCTCACGAAGAAGGTCTGCCATACGCCGAATAACTTGCCCAGGAACTAAGTATTCGGTGCCGTCTTTATACTCCGACTTTGTATCATCGATGGTTGCACACACTCTTGCCAGCGCTTCTAGCCGTTCCACGTAGGCTATGGTGCTCACCGGGTAGCGCTTTTTTGCGTTGTAGAAATATTGTGACATCTCTTCGATTTCTGATCTCATGCTGCGCCCCCGTCAATGACAGATAACATCGAGAAAAGCCGCTTAAAAACGCGCGAGGATAAGACGTACATTCCTTTGTAGTCACGCACGATATAAGCGCCGTCGTAGACTGCAACGCTGTGATATGGGGTGACCGGGAGCCAGAACTTTATGACGCCGTTATCGGCCAATGTGGTAGTGATGAGGTCCGCCCAAAAGTCGGCGTAGTCTTTTGCGAAAAATTGGGCCGCCTCGACTTGCATTTTTCGGGGGTAGTATTTCGATGCCTTTTCTGAGGGCAAAAAGGGGTCCACAAGCGCTCCTTTTTATTTTCTAGGGGTAAGATACTGCTCAGGCGTGAGAATTTGTTCCTGGACCATTTAGACCCTTTTAAATCGATTTTTATATTTTGGCGTGTGGGGCCATAATGGCAATGGCACCGGGGGGGGGTCTGCGGTTTCGAGTTGGCGCGCCGCGCTGGCAGAAAAAAGCATTTTTGACCTGTCAAAAGTGGGTGTATTTGCATTCTGCCAATATTCTTCGCCGGTTGCAAGTGAAAAGCGGCGTGCTGATCAAAAAACACCTGTTTTTTGGCGGTTGTTGCCGAACCCAACAACAACAAACGATATCGCGGGCTTAGGTATGATCAGGTGGGTATTCTGATCACCGAATGGCGGCGCTCCGGCGCATACACCTGCCCAAATTTGGCAAAAACCGGCGCGGAACTCACTCACGGCGCTGTATTTTTCAGTCAACATGACGCGATTTTATAACACGAACCGATTATGTTGCCGGCTTGTTGCCGGCTGTTGCCGGGTATGTTGCCGGGAATGTTGCCGGCTGTTTTCCTTGCAGCTGTAAGTGTTGCCGGTGTTGCCGGGTAAAAAGAGCCCTTATTGCGCGTGATGAAAAAACACGTTTTTACCTAATTTCGATGCTGCTACGCGCATTGGGTTTAAATTAGCCGGCAACAGCGGCAACACCTAGAATACCAACGATCGTAGCCGGCAACATTGCCGGCAACAAGCCGGCAACAAGCCAGCAACAGCCGGCAACATTTGGCAAAAACATACCCTAAACCGATTATCCTGCCTATTTCTTAGGCAACTTTTTGCGCTCCACGCCACCAATCATATCAAGTACTTACAAGTTTGTTTTCGAGCGCCGCTAAAGTTTTTTCGATTCGCGCCGATAAGCTTTTTAAGTCGGCCATGGTGGCTGGCAAAGCCAAATTGATGGAGTTTTATTATGTCAAACACAACTGATAACAAACCCAAAAGTCTTCTTGAAAGCATCTTCGGTGCGCGCCAAAAAAGCGGCGGCTCAAGCATCAACGATTGGTCACCTGAGCGCGCCGAAGTAGCCATAGAAAATCAAAAGGCAGAGGCATCGACAAGCGAAAGCGATCGCATAAATGAGGTCTTAGAACGACTGAAAAAAGCTGAATCGGAGCATGAGCAACTAGCACAAAAACTGCCACCGCCGCAAGTCGATGCAAAGCTAGCTGAAGTGATGAAGCGGCTAGCTGAAGTTGAAGCGCAGAATAAGGCTTTAAAGCAAGCGGCGATCGCGGAGTATAGTAATAAACCAGCAAGCCAGGAACAAACCGCAGCAAGCGACACCGATGCTAGCAGCACAAAAAAGAAAGGAGTACGAAAAAAGCGACTGGTACACGCCGCCGAGTATCAGACCGAAGCGAAGCGCGTTAAGAAAGGCGAAAAGCCAGGCTTTATGCCGCGAGTATCGTATAAAAATTATATCATCGATGTCTCACTCGCTTACCATACCGAAGGTGTTTTTCCAGCCTTAGCGGCGCTCATACCGGCGATAAGAGCGAGTGAAAGTGAAAAAGAGCACTTTATTTGGTCGGTCGCTCATGGGCCAGTGTATATCGAAATCACCTTAGCGAAACGCAGACCTGATCGATACTATGTCAGCGTTTATTCTAAATCTGCAACCGGCGAACTGAATTTGATGGGCTCTTACAGCCATTACTTGCGGCGCGAAGCTGAAACTCCGGCTGATGATGCAGCGGCACTCGCCGAATACTTAGCTAAACGAATTAAGGCAGCACTCGAAAAACTTTCATAACTTTCGGAGATACAG
>CAYZLH010000100.1:0-8158 GCA_964478795.1 uncultured Bdellovibrionales bacterium
CGCCGCCTCGTTCAGGCTGCGCCCGCCGATCGGATCGTCGTTGGGATCCTTGGGTAGCAGGAGAATATTAAGTTTTTTCGAGAGCTCATCGATCTCTAGCTGAAGGCGCGTAACCTCTTCTTTGGCGAAAGCGCGCATGTCAGCATCGTTGTCTTCCAACAATTCTTTCGATGACTTCAAATCGGATTCGGCCTGACGATAGGTGCGATAGGTATCTACGAGCTCGCGCAGATCGGCGTGTTCTTTGGAAAACTGCCGAATGTCATTGGCGGAAATAGTCGGATCTTGGAGCTTTCGCTCCAGATCCTCGAATCGTTTTTCCACTTGTTCAAGCTTTTGAAACACGGCATTTCCCCAGCCGGAAGGGCCATGTGAATGACTCCTATCCAGGAATCATTTAATTCACTTCTTGGCTTGAGCCTTAGCGTATTTGTTTTTGAATTTCTCGAGACGACCTTCGGTATCGATAATTTTGTGGGTACCGGTATAGAAGGGGTGACAAGCAGAGCAAATGTCCAACTTCAAGTCGGCAACAGTGCAAGCCACTTCGATGGCGTTACCGCAGTTACATACTGCAGTCGTATCTACGAACTTAGGATGAATACCTTTTCTCATAACAACCTCGTTTATTACAAAGGCGCCAAAACGCTAACCTTTAGCCTCTTGGGTGTATGCCTTTGGGCGAAAACTCTTAAGGAAGGATGGGTGTAACATAGGGGGCGGGAAATTGTCCACATTCTATCCCCAGGCCCCGAAATTCTTGAAGAATCTGGCGACTCTACGAAATCCACAGGCTTTGGCCTATCCAATGGCAACCTTATGCGGTTCCGATCCCAGGCCGAGATTGTTTGCGCGGCGCGCCAGAATATGATCTAAGGGTTGGATTCTCGGGAGGACACTATGATTTTCTTATTACTCGCTTTGATTCAAACCATCGATGCCAACGCCACGTATTTTTGCAAAGGCATGAAGCTCGCGGGCTCTCAGCTCCAAGAGAAGCAATTAGAGGTGGGGCGCGATGCCGATGGAATATATTCCGCTTCGGCGCGGCTCGAAAATGCCTACTTTTCCGTGCAAGGACTCGAAAACCGCAAACAATTTTCGCTGCACATCCGCCTCGATGAACCGCAGCCAAACGGTAGTGGAATTTACTCCGATGGTGCCTTTGATCTTGAGGGGTTTGCTCGTCTTTCGTTCGTGCAAGGAGGCTTTGTGTACAAGCTGGTGTGCTCGAACAAGGGACCATTTTGAACCCTTAAGTTGCACCTATTGTTTCTACGCCCGGAATTTCAGCCTGAGCTGATGAATTGCCGAAAATAAAAGTCCAACCGCTAAAGCACATGGCAGGCCAAGATATGTCAATGCAAAGGCCGGCTTGCCAAACCAGCTCCAAGATTCATTAGCCCAACCGAAGGCTGGAGACAGAAGATTTCCATTTATTAGATAGTTCGCCAAACAACCGACGATCACCCCAACCTCGAAAATGAGGGAAAATACAATTGGGTCAATGAGTAGGTTTGGTTTGGGACTCGTGCTTCTTCGAAAATCTATAAATGAAGCCAATAGCGCTGTAGTTAGGTAACCCACTAAAACAGGGATTAGAAACTTCGGCTCGCGCAATATACCCCAAAAACTCTCTCGCAAAATCCAAAAAGCTACCACCGGGATACAAACTAAGCCCCAAAGAGTTCCGCTGAAAAAATATTTAAACTTCATTAACCAAATCTATAACGGCTTACATTTTAGACGGAGCTCTTTAGCGCAACACTCGGCCAAAAACAAAAAAGCCGCGCACCTTTCGTGCGCAGCTCTTAAAATAGCTAATTATCCTATTTCTCTTAACTGCTCATCGAATCAATGAATTCGCGATTGCTCTTCGTATGAGAAACTTTATCCAGCAAGAACTCCATGGCATCCACGGTGTTCATGGGCTGTAGTACTCTCCTCAAAATCCAGATGCGCTGAAGATCTTTCTCGTTGATGAGCAATTCTTCCTTACGGGTACCACTTTTGTTGATATCCATGGCTGGGAAGATTCGTTTCTCGAGAAGTTTGCGATCCAATACGATCTCCGAGTTACCTGTTCCTTTAAATTCTTCGAAGATTACCTCATCCATTCGCGAGCCAGTATCGATCAAGGAAGTGGCGATAATCGTGAGCGATCCACCCTCTTCTACCTTACGGGCAGCACCGAAGAAGCGCTTCGGACGGTGAAGGGCATTGGAATCCACACCACCGGAAAGGATTTTTCCAGAAGGAGGAACCACGGTATTGTAGGCGCGGGCCAAACGAGTGATCGAATCCAAGAGGATCACCACATCTTTGCCTGTTTCCACCAAGCGTTTTGCCTTTTCCAAAACCATCTCCGCCACTTGTACGTGACGAGAAGCTTGTTCGTCGAAAGTAGAGCTCACCACTTCGGCTTTTACCGAACGAGCCATATCCGTTACTTCCTCGGGGCGTTCGTCGATCAACAACACAATCAAATAGGTTTCTGGGTTGTAGGTGGTGATGGCGTTAGCCAAATTTTGCATCAATACGGTTTTACCAGCCTTCGGAGGAGCCACGATCAAGCAGCGCTGGCCCTTTCCGATGGGAGAAATCATATCGATCACGCGGGTGGAGTAATTTTTTGGATCCTCGCCCATTTTGAAACGCTCTGTTGGATAGAGCGGAGTGAGGTTATCGAAAAGCACACGCTCGCGGCTCTGCTCTGGCGTTTGAAAGTTGATGGTGTCCACTTTTAATAGAGCAAAATAACGCTCATTATCTTTGGGTGGGCGAATCTGACCGGTGATTACATCTCCCGTTCTCAAACCGAAGCGGCGAATCTGTGAGGGGGAAACATAAATATCATCTGGACCTGGCAGATAGTTGTAATCTGGTGATCGCAAAAATCCATAGCCATCAGGCAAACACTCTAAAACGCCATCGGAAAACACAGCGTAATCTCCCGAGGCCGTGGCCTGGAGAATGTGAAAAATAATTTCTTGTTTTCTTAAACCCGCGGCGTTTTCCACGCCCATCGAAGTGGCGAGCTCTGCAAGGTCTTTCGGATTTTTTCCCTTCAATTCTTTCATCGAAAGAATTTGCACATTGCGGGGTTGCACGGATCCATCAGCGGCAACTTCGCCGGAGGTCTGCGCCTGGAGTGCAGCCTCTTCAGCGGCTATCTCTGCGGCATCTTCTGCGGCATGCTGGGTGGCCATGCGATGGGAGCGTTCTTCGCCGCCTCCACCACCGCCGTGACGGAATTTGCCTCCGCCCCCGCCCTGTTGGTGACGACGCTGGCCACCCTTATGAAATCTTCTTTGGTTATTGTGAGGGCGATCTCCTCGGCCTTCGCGGGGCTCGCGAGTTTCACGCGGCTCTCTTTGCTCTCGCGCTTCGGGCCGACTTTCGGATCGGCCTTCATTTTGATTATCGTTTTGCGAATCTTTATCGCTCATGTTGATTGACTCCAAACCTCGTTTGATTGTTTAAAACTCACTCTTCTTTTCTCTTGTCTCTTTTTTTGGATTTAAGATGTTTCGGAATGGTTTTGAAATTAGAACTATAGAGGTGATAGTAAAAGTTCTGGTTGGCCTGAGAATATAAGGTAGGAAATCTGATGTCAATAGCTACTAATTTTCCGCTAAATTATCGGGTAATAGAGCCCGAAAACGCTAATCATTTCACCCCCGTGGTGTTTCTCCATGGTCTCATGGGATTCTCCTCAAATTGGGGGAAAATTTGGCCCTCCCTGCAAGATCAGTATCCCGTTTTGGTTTATGATCAGCGCGGTCACGGCAAGAGCAACAAGCCTGCGAAGGGGTATTCACCCTCGGATTATGCTCAAGATTTGCGGATGCTGCTCGACCACCTTCAGTGGTCAAAGGTTCACGTGGTTGGACATTCCATGGGTGGTCGCGTGGCGCTCCGCTTCTGTACAGAATTTCCTGAGCGCGTAAAGTCCGTAGTAATTGAAGATTCCGGGATGGCGGCAAACCCCAAGCGCGTAGAGTGGATCCAAGCGCTGTTGGGCTCCATCCCTACCCCCTTTGCTGATCGCGCCAGCGCTAAAAAATTTTTTGACGAAACCTACGCCACCGATCCCATGCTCGGCGGATTTTTGCACGCCAATCTCGAAACCAAACCGGATGGAAAAATTGATTGGCGATTTTATGCGCCGGGAATGGTGGAAACCATTGTTACCGGACGAGCAACCGACGCAATGGCGGAGTTTGCCGCGCTTAAAATTCCCACCTTAATTGTGAGGGGTGGCAGAAGCTTAGAGTTTCCCAAAAATGAAATGGAAGAAATGCAGCGAATTCTTCCTCGGGCCAAGTATGAAGAAATTCCCGGGGCTGGCCATTTTGTACATGCGGAGAAACCTAACGAGTTTTCCCAAATCCTGAAAGACTTCTTGGCCACCGTAGAGGGCCAACGCTGAGCCGTTATTTCCCCTTGGCCTCGCCTAACATTTTGCTCATGGGCGTCTCGAGAAAAGGCACAAAGTCCCGGTGGATAGTAAATATAGCTTCTCGCTGAGAATTACAGGCCTTGATCGGACCGTTCTTTCCATAGTGAAAGCTAAGTAGCTCCACTCGATTATTAAGACCCTCGATCTGCACGGTTGCAGAACCTTTATCTGGATCACAAACATTCGGATTTAGTTCCTCGTAATTTACAGCGATTGCCTTAAGCGTCGTGAATCGATTCACAAAGCGGACTGCCTCCTCATTTCCTTTGCCCAAGGCTTTATCGCCAGCAAACACATCCCAACCTTCAGCATTTCTCTCGAGACGAAAAGATTTACCCTTTGCAAACCCCACAGACATTCGGTTGATATTGTCTGCTTGCATCCGCATTAGGCGGGTATTTACAAACTCCTTTTGGGGCAATGTTGCCAATTGGAAAAGCTTAGCTGCTGTTTTGTAATATTTTGGCGAACCCCCGCCCTCCGATAACTTCATCACCACCAAGCGATCATTGCCCAAACCCGTAAATTCCAACTTCCAACTCGATTCACTTCCGTCTTTTGCGGCAGATACATCTAAGGTGACTTTCGCTCCACCCAATTGCTGAAACTCCTCTTCCTTGCTTGGAATTGGATCGTATATTTCACAAATCTTCGCCGCTATCCCAGTAGTCAGAGATTGTTCAGCTTCGATTTTTGGCTCGGCCAAAATTTTCCACTCCGATTGTTCAAATTGAAGTGCCGCCGGCGCGCCAGGTACTTTTGGGTCCACTCGTTGAATTAACAGGCCGGTTCCATTTGAACCTGAATGCACGATCTTGATACTTGTTATGTCATTGGGCTCACAGGAGATGATCTTTTTTACCTTAGTAACATTGTCGGTTACAGTGTTCTTCCAGCGAATGTAGTAATGTGCGCTGAGATAAAAGCCGACGAAAATACCCAAGATAATCGCAATTTTTTTTGCCATTGATCCACCTACTGTTTTGGGAAACCCCTCATTAACTACTGGAAACTCTTCCCCTTTTACGCTGCACAATTGACGCAAAAAGATCCACAGAAAACCCATATTTTAAGAATTTGTTTGAAGCGAAATCCTGGTTGTAATTTTCCGTTCGCTCCCATAGTTTGTGCATGGTTGATTTGGGGGGGAATAATGAGATGTAAGTCATTGGCCTTGGTTTTATTGTGCTTTGGATTTTCCACGAGCGCCGCACTTTCCGCGCCAGACGCCGGAAAGAAAGGGCCGCCCAAACAGGAGAAACTGCCGGGCTTTGTGCTCCAAGATTATGCAGAAGTGCGTGCGGGCTCCTCTCCGGATAATTCCTTTTCGATTTTAACCGACGCCATCCATGCTGCCCAAAGTGAAATCTATATTGCGGCCTATATGCTCAGAAGCCCCGGGATAAGCGCAGCTCTAGAGGTGGCACTGCAACGGGGTGTACGAATAGAAATCCTTCTGGATGGTTGGACCGTTGGACGACCCAAAGCCAAAAAAATCGACGATCAAGAGTTGTATTTCGCCAACCGCCTTGTCCAAGCCGGCGCTAAGGTTATTTATCTCAACTCTGATACTGGTCCCAGGGATGATCGCAGATTTCGTTACATCCATGCGAAGTACGCGATTCTTGATTCCACCGTTTTTATCAGTAGTGAGAATTTAGCAAATAATGGATTTTCTCCGAATGGAACCCTTGGCAGCCGCGGTTGGGTGGTCGCCGTTAAAAATGAAACATTGGCCAAACACTATATACGAATTTTCCGCCAAGATAGCTCTCCCCTCAAAGGAATATCGGATCTCTGCGAATACGGCTGTAATGCCGACTATCAAGTTCGCGATCCCAATTATGTCCCCTCTCAAACGGAAAAACAGGGGACGTATTTTCCGAGAAAAGATTCCGTTGTGAAAGGGATAATGGGCTTAGAGCGCGCTATGAGCCCCGACGATAGCCTGGAAACGGAACGCGCAATATTAAAGACAATTGACCAGGCTGAACAAACCATCGACATTCAGTCACTGAGTTTTGCGCCACATTGGGGCTCTAATTTAGACACTCCAGAAACGAACCCATCCCCCTACGCCGAAAGTGTGTTAAATGCCGCCAGAAGAGGCGTGAAGGTTCGTGTAATGCTAAATCCGGAATTTATTTTCTTTAAATCCAAGCCTTCGCCAGATGAAAAAGACGACTCGGAGAAAACCGAGATTTGGCACGACATTATTGCAAGCCTAGGTGAGCTACAACTCCTTCAATTGACTCAGGGGATTCCTTTGGCCGGTGAATCGCAGAAACCAGAACGACCAGCCAATACGAAGAGCAATTCTGCGCTAATCAAATATTTTCGCGAGGTAGCCCAGAAAGAGTCTTTGGATGTTCAGGTGCATAACTTTTTCGTAATCGAAGACGGCATCCGCCTACTCCACAACAAAGGACTGGTGGTAGACAATAAGGTAACTTTGGTTTCGTCGATGAATTGGACGGAAAATTCCATTAGAAACAATCGCGAGGCCGGCATTCTAGTTACCGATGCTAACGTGGCCGATCACTACTCCAGATTGTTTGATACGGATTGGAAATACTTCCGTAACAAAAAATAAGCTTAGAACTTCATTGTGCCCTTCACCTGGAGGGCCCGTTCGCGCATTTCGTTTAAATATTTTAGGTAGCGCTGACGTTCGGCCTCTGAGCCAAAGTGGTAGCGTATTCCAATTCGAAACTGCAACGCTTCATGACCTAGAAACTGTTGCCGAAAAGCAAATCGATTGGCCCAAACTACTGTGCCTCGATAGGAAACCGCCTGTTCTTCTTCAAAAGCCAGGCGCACGCGACTTGTGGCGCTGATTTTCTCTTTGAGGTAGAGGCCAACACCAGTTTGACTGAAGTCAGAAACAAAACTAAAGCCCTCAAACCTTTTCGGCTCAGCTCCCTCCAGCCATAGAAAAGAACGGATTCGGAACGTGGTAAACCGCAGCTTCTCGATTAATTTTTTGTGATCACTCTCACCAAACCGATGAATGGGGCACATCCTGAGCTCCTCATTACTTAGTTACACTCGAGAAACGGCACGTTCTTATAGGTGAAGGTCTCTTGAACCACACTATCGCCCATACAGCGATGATTGGCGCGCTTCCCAGAAATTAAGTCTACATCTACTGTGCGTAACATTCCATCCGGATACGGTAATGGTAGACTATCTTGACCACCGTGGGCGCCATTCATAAACTCCACCCACGCTGGCAGTGCAGCAACCGCTCCCGTTAGTTTCAAGGCTTTTCGGTGCTTCCTGACCACCTCGTCGTCACGATCAAAGCCAACCCATGACACCGCCAATACTTTTTGACTAAATCCGGCAAACCAAGCATCGCGGAATTCATTTGTTGTCCCCGTTTTTCCAGCTGCCGGCCAGAGAAATCCCATGGCTCGCGCGGCTTTGGCCGTGCCAACTTCAAACACCGACGTCATAAGCTGTACTAAGTTCGCCGTTTCTTCCGCCGGCAAAACACGATCTTCACGGGGATGAAATCGGGCCACGCCTTGCCCATCCTCGGCCACCACGGCAAGAGTTGACGTAATTTCTTTTTTCACGCCAAAATTAGCCAACGAGTTATAGGCCGTAGCCACCTCCATTGGCGGCACCTCGACCGCACCCAAAGAAAGCGAGGGTAATGGCTGCATCGGCGCTTCAATTCCCGCCAGAGAA
>CAYZLH010000101.1:0-8117 GCA_964478795.1 uncultured Bdellovibrionales bacterium
CCCTTGCACCATGCGAAATACAGCTTCTAATTTATAGGGATTTTCCAATACCGAGGGCTCCGCACTGGGATAAGTGGAGTAAATGATCTGTCGCAAGAAATAATCATAAAGCTCGTCGAAGGATGCTGGATTATAGGGGAACGCAATCCGATTCAGATGTATCTGCGTGCGGATCCAACGATCTTGGGATTCTAAGGGCTCGGTAAACGGCGCCATCAAAAATACTTGTCCCACCTTTGTTGGGTATTCGGCCGCGTAGGCAATGGCGATTCCGCCACCATAGGATAGCCCCACTAGATGGGGTCGCTGAATTCCCAATTCGCGAAGTAGCTTGGCCAAAAGGCTAACTTGTTTTTGGTAGGATACTGTTTGAACTACAGGGAGATTTCCTTCTAGCAACGTTTTGCCCATGGCATAGAAATCAAAACGGAGAATGCCAACTTTGGCATCTAGATCCGTCAACGCATTGGCATAGGAATTCCAATCGCGCGTGGAGTACGTGAGCCCATTGAGTAGAACGATGGTGGTTTCACCTTTGGCGGCAGGTTTGTGTCGCACGAAAATTTTGTCTTCGTCGATTGTCAGGAAAAAATCGCGTTCGGCCTTCGCTTGCGCGGAAACAGAAAGCAAAAGCACGGCTAAGCCGAAGAAAAATCCCCTCATCATATCCCCCTAGAAATTTTTAAATCGTCAATGCGCCGTCAACACTCATGACGGTTCCGGAAATATAGCCGGCCTCTTCCGTCGACAGGAATAGGCACGCATTGGCGATATCAGAAGTTTTTCCCAATCGTTGCATTGGCACCTTGGCAGCCATTTGTTGCAATACTTCGTGTGGCATGGCTTCGGTCATTTTTGTGGAAATGAAGCCAGGGGCTACGGCGTTTACGGTAAAACCCGAACGGGCAAATTCACGGGCCCAAGTTTTTGTGAGGCCGATCACGCCGGCTTTTGTAGCGGCGTAATTCGATTGGCCGAAGTTTCCGAAGAGACCAACGATACTCGAAATATTGATGATGCGCTTCGAGGGATTCGTGAACTTATCAAAAACGCTTTTGGTTACGTGAAACAGTCCCGACAAGTTGGTGTTGATCACTTGATCCCACTCTTCGGTGGTCATTTTCTTAAAACTTTTATCGCGGGTAATGCCGGCATTATTGATCAAAATATCTAGTGAGGAAATTTTGGTCGCCGCTTCGGTGCAGGATTGTGGTTTGCTTACATCCACTTTCGTAAAAGTTACGCGATCACCGAAGGAAGATAGTTCCTTCTGGGCCACTTCTAGAGCGGCATCGGAATAGTCCCAAACGGCGACTTTTGCGCCCGCTTGTAAAAATGCGCGAGTAATTTCAAAGCCGATGCCTGCTGCGCCGCCGGTCACCAAAGCTGTTTTGCCAGAGAATTGATATTGAATATTCATGCTGGCTGGTATACCCGTCAGGTTTGTCTTTCGTCAAGAATTGGTAAGGTTTCGTTTTTGGGGGAAATTATGCGTAAAGTTTACATAGCTGGGGCCGGACTCTATCATCCAGAAAAATTGGTGCCCAATTCCTATTTTAATGATCGCTACAAAATGGATATCGACACCTTCTTGCGCGAGAAACGAAATATTTTTCAGCGCTATTATATGGAAGAAAAACAAACTACTAGCGATCTCATCGTGCCAGCGGTGGAGCGGGCCCTCGCTGTAGTGGGGATTACCAAAGACGACGTAGATTTATTGATCGTCTCCACTGACACACCGGATTATCTTTCTCCCTCCACGGCTTCTGTGGTGCAGCATAAAATGGGACTAAAAAACGCCGGCACCTTCGATTTGAATTCGGCCTGTGCCGGATTTGTAACCGCCATGGACATGGCGACCAAGACGCTGCAGGCCGATGAACAATATCGCAACATCGTGGTGGTGGGCGCTTACGGCATGAGTAAGTTTCTCAACTGGGACGATTATAAAATTGCCTCGCTCTTTGCCGATGGTGCGGGAGCGGTGGTGCTAAAATCGACAAAAGACCAAAATCATCCGGGCGTGTTGGCATCCAAATTATTCACCTTGGGCGAGTTCCATGACTATATGGGGATTTATGCCGGGGGAACTTTCTTGCCCGTGACCGAAGAAGTGTTGGCTAACAAAGATCACCAACTGCGTTTCGCGAAAAAAATTCCGCTTGAAACAAACTCTACGCATTGGCCGCGCTTAATTCGGTTGTTGCTCGATCGTTCCAATAAAAAAGTAGAAGACGTAAAGCTTTTCTTCTTAACGCAAATCAATATTGGCACCATTCAAGAAACCATGAAGATTCTCAATCTTCCGGAATCCATGAGTTACAACATCATGGATAAATATGGTTACACTGGCTCCGCTTGTATTCCGATGGCCATTGCCGATGCGGCCAATCACCACAAACTGAAAAAAGGCGACTTTGTGATGTTGGTGGGCTCCGGTGGCGGTGTTTCCATGGCGGCCATCGCGCTGGAGTGGGCTTACGATACATGATGCTTCCAGCAGCGCAAAAATTTGAACTGGATTGGTTGAAGCGGTGGGCGCAAGTAGCGCCTAACCGTGAGGCTTTGCGCTGTAGCGATTCCCAGCGGTCGTTTACCTATCGAGAATTTTTTGAACGCTCGTCTTCCTTGGCGAGAAAACTTCGCACCGAATATTCTATTCGCAAAGGTGATCGGGTGGCGATCCTCGCCTGGAATGAGCCGGAAACCTTTTTTCTCTTTTTTGCCTTACAAAGAATTGGAGCGATTCTAGTTCCGGTGAACTATCGTTATACCGCGCGAGAAGTGGATCATGTCTTGCGTGATTCCGGCGCCAAACTTTTTATTGTCCAAGACGAATTTTCTGCGCTAGCGAGTGAACTGGAAACGATTCCTGAGCGAGCCATTTCCTTTGCGAAACTTCAGGAAGAGCTTTTTTCTTCTGATTTTAAGGATGAAGAGTTTTCCGGTGAGCCTGCTGATCCGGTGATGATTCTTTATACCTCGGGAACCACTGGTGCACCCAAGGGCGCGCTGATTCACCACGAGATGTTGTTTTGGAACTCAGTTAATACTGGTTTGCGATTAGAGATCACCAGCAAAGACAAAACTCTGATTTTCCATCCGCTCTTTCACACCTCTGGTTGGAATGTGCTCTCCACGCCATTTTTTCATCACGGCGCCTGCATCGTATTGAAAAAGAAATTTGATCCCGAAGAAATTCTACAGCTGTGCCAGCAGGAACAACTGTCAATACTTTTCGGGGTGCCCACGATGATGGATCGTATGGCGCGCGCCGAGAATTTTGCTGGCGCAGATTTATCGTCGGTGCGATTTGCCATTGTTGGTGGCGAACCGATGCCCGTTCCGCTCATTGGGGAGTGGGTGGATAAAGGTGTGCCCGTAAGGCAAGGATTTGGCCTCACGGAATTTGGTCCTAACGTGTTTTCACTAAATGAAGCTGATGCGGTTCGGAAAATGGGATCCATTGGTTTTCCAAATTTTTATGTGAACGTTCGCGTCGTGGATGCGCAAGGAAGAGAAGTGCGTGCCGGTGAAATAGGCGAACTTTTATTAAATGGCCCGATGTGCACTCTTGGCTATTGGCAAAATTCCAAAGCCACAGCCGAGGCTATTCAAGACGGCTGGTTTCACACCGGTGATTTGGTTAAATTCGACGACGAAGGCTATTTCTATGTAGTGGGCCGAAAAAAGGAAATGTTCATTTCAGGGGCTGAAAACGTGTATCCCGCCGAGATCGAAAAGTACCTGCGCGAACACTCGGAAATTAAAGAAGTGGCTGTGGTGGGCGTAAAAGATTCCCAGTGGGGAGAAGTGGGGAAGTGTTACTACGCCACAGAGAGTGGCCAGCCGTTATCCGACGAGGAATTGAAAAACTTTTGTCAGCAGGGTTTGGCCAAATACAAAATTCCCAAGCACTTTGAGCACCTAAAAGAATTGCCTAAAGGGGATTCTGGAAAGATTCTAAAAAAAGCCCTAATCGCCCGAAACTCTTAATCTTTCCCGAGTTTCTGCCGAAACGAAAGGGATGATTTTCGCGTGGAAAATTTGGCTGACATTGGCGTTCACTTGGGCTGCCAATCCGGAGACGATTCCGTACTCCTGTGAAGACTATTACGCCGGAGTGGTTCCGCATTCCTACAACAAAGAAGAAAGAATCTTAGGGCGTCACGCCGTATTTGGTGGCATTCGGGATCGCGACAATCGGACCTTTGTGGGACTAGCTCGTTATGCAAATTCGGGCATGAAAACTCCCGCCAAACTTTTTTTCGACTTAGAAAATGCCGTGCTCAAAGAGCTCAACGACAAAGTGGTTCAGGATAAAGATTTTGTGACAGCATTAACGAATCTGCACAAGGATGTGGTTTGGGAGGCGATTTCGGCGGATCCAGAATTACGCAAACACATTGTGGCCAAGTATTCGGATTTTAAATCTGTGCGATTGGCGTTTGACGTCGATAATCCGGAAATTCGCCGTAAGCTCAAAGAAAAAATGGCGGTAATCAATGGGCGTTACCGCGATTACGTAGCTTCACTTTCACTAAAGGCTGGCTGGCGGGATAAGGCCCGCGGCTTGGCGTTGGATGCGCGCAATTGGTATCACGGTGGATTGGTAGCCAGTCCCGATGAGGCCGGTCTGGCTACCAGAAGTTCGCGCTATTTTTCTGGAGTATCTGAGGTGCGCACTTTTTCCGAAAGCAAAGAATTGTTAGAGCAATCGCGCGGAGCCGTGGCCAAATATCAGGCTTGGGCCGAGCAGCGTTTTGCCACTGTGCCCGGATTTCTCACCGCCGCCCCCAATGGAAAAAAAGTTTTAAGTGCCGAGGCCATTGAAGCCATTCGGAAAGTGAATCCGAAGGAGGTTACAGAACTAGGTTACCAAGAGGCCATTCAAAAAGTACTAAAAGAACGCTTTCAAGTGGTGACTTCATCAGAAGAGGCCCGTGCGCTGAGGGAAATGCTAAACCAAGCGGATCGATTTTCGCCGGGACTTCTTTTGGAAGAGCGAGTGGTGATTGATCTAGGTCAACCGGCGGCGGAGGTTCTATCGGCAGATTTCAAAGGGCAAAATGCACGAAACTTGGAAGAGACGCTGAAGGCGCTATCAGATCCCAGTAGATCCTTAGAAGAAACAGTGCGATTAGCGCGGGCGGGAGAAGAGGCCGCCACAGTTAGTTTAGAGGAGCGTAAAGGGAGATTTCAGCGGGTGTTGGGTGAAATGTTTCCGGGTTTGAAAGCGAGTTTCTCCGGTGATGACGGCATGGCGTTTTTGCCAAAGCCGCTAACCGATGCGGAACGAAAGCGATTTGCCGAAATTTGGCAGAGCGAAGGGGGAAGGGCCGAAGATATTCGCTTAACGTTTGAGCGTTTCCAGTATGCCGATACGGGCAATTCGATTCCCACCGATATGCGCTCCAAGCTGGTGGTGGCGGCGGAGGGAATGGAGAAAAAATTACGAGCGGAATTGATTGCCGTAATGCCACGCAATCAGCTCAATGATTTACAGATTGCTGTTGCCTTAACAGGAAACGAGACGAAAAAAGCCTCGGCCAAAATCTATTTGCGCCCCAAAGATGGGCAACTGGCTCCCAGTCTACTGGCGAAGATTGAGGAGATCGTGCGGTCTGCAGGTTTAGGGTTCGACGGGATCGACCTGGCAAAATGAAATTTCCCGCGGGTCTTTCTGCGGCGACAATAATTGCCAGCCACTTTGAGTTTCCAGGAGCGAATAGAGAACTTTCTCTTCGCCAGTGATTTCCATTTTTGGAAAGACTTGCATATAGCGGTTGAAAAAGATCTTCCGTTGGATCACTTGGCTGACAAACTCGATCTCTTCGCCGAACGTTTTTTTGATACATTTAGGAGTGAATTTTTCTTCCGCTTCTAAAGTCTTTTCACGACCCTCAGATTCCCAGTCGAAATATTCACGATCGAGTTTGGCCAATAATTTGTCTTTTTCTGCGGAAAAAGAAAAATCAGCAATCCGTGGACGCTGAATAGATTCATCGTCGATTGGGTCGCAGGCCGAATTCCATTCAAAGCGGTTGTTGGCCATAAGGCAAAAGAGATTGGTACCCATGGCTAAGGGAGCAAAACTCTCTCCGGGTAAAAGATGTTTTGACCAAGCTTTCAGCTGCATTTCGCTAAAGGGGAGTTCCGCTTGAAAAATACCGACCGCCAATCCGTCTTTGTTGATCAAGGGTGCGCCAGAATTTCCTGGCAGTGAGGGGCAGTCACCAGTGACAAATATTTTGCTAAAGCGATCTTCAAATAAAGGTAGGCGATAGTTTTTCGGAATTAGTTGGCAAGTTTGTTTGACGATCTCGCCGCTAGCGCCTTTGCCGGGATTCACTTTCCATGCAGTGTGTTCGGTGGCTGTAATTCCTCCGCGCGAAAAGGGGAGGGGTGCACGCGTGACAGATTTTTCTAATGCGATGAGGGCGAGATCAGGTGAAATGGCATTGGGTCGCTCGGAGTGTCCGAGTAAAGTTTTGCAGGCGATTTTTTCTTCGCTATTGCCGTTGGCCCCGGGGAAGAGAATTTGAATGGTGCTTGGACATAGATCGGGCAGATCTTTCACTACCTTTGGAATGCAGTGCGAGTTGGTGGCCACCACATCAGGAGCGATGAGGAAGGCGGTGCAGGTTAAGACGGAATTTGGGCGGGAAGCTAAATAGAGACCGATATTTTCCGGACAGTTTCCTTGGCAGGTGAGGTTTGCTTCGCTAATGAGTTGCGCGGATTTCTGGGCATTTTCGGTGGGAATTTCCCGCACCAAACTTTCGGCCACAGACTCTTCGCGCTTGTCGCTGCAAGCGGTAAAGAGGGCAAAAATGGCGAAAATGAGGGTCAGGCGAACCATAGCGCAAAATTCTACTATAATTGACTATTGAAATCAAGTATTTGCGATGGGCGAAAATAGCCAAATTTCGCTGGTAAGTCTCCATAATCATTAATGAATTTATTAAATATTTATCGCGCTTCGGCCGATAAGAAGATGTAATGCTACACGCTATTCGCCACCCCAGCTGGCAAATCATCCTTATGCTGCTCATCTTGGTCGTTGTGCCTTCTGGTGCACTTGCGCGCGTTTGTGATTTCTCTAAGGGAAAAATGAATGATATCGCCGCGCTTTCATCCGACGAGATGCGTGCCCGCTGCGACAAAAATATCGGTGCCGAAGCAGATAAAATCGCCCGTGATGAACGGGAAACCAATATTTCAGCCTGTGTGAACGCCTATCAAGTTGCAAAGACCGAAGCTGAAAAATATCTAAAACTACGCGATCAGCATTGCGCAGAAATTTATCAAAAATCCGTGAATGGCCCGAGTACTTGTTCCAATCAACCGGGTGATGGTGCCCAAGCAGCATGTTTGGAAAAAATTGCGGCGAATCTAAGAGAGGCCGCCGCCTTGGAAGCCAAATTGGAAACGGCGTTGAAATCAGCAAAAGTTTCCGCTGACGCCGCTGTGAACTACAGTCTTAAAGCAGTGAATACTTTGATGGACAAAGAGTCAGCGATTATTAAGGCCGTAGAGACGGAGATGAAAAAAGCAATCGACCCCATAGACGGCCAACTGGCTGCCAAAGTCGTGCGTGAAGCAACGGTGGTTAGTGGTGGTCAACTATCAGTGGGAGGCAATGGTGAAGTTCGCGCCAGTGAAGCCGGTCCGGGCGTTTCAACCATTAGCGGATTCAAAGAGATAGTGCCGCAAATGATTGATCAGCAAACAGAGGCGGCTACCGTAGCTAAACAGTTTTCGGATGAAGCGGCCAGTAAAGCTGCGCTTCATAATGAAAACGTAAAACGATTTCAGGACTATGCGGCGGAGGCTGCAGCTAAAGCTAAATCGCTAAAGACTGCAAGTGCAGGAATCTCCAAGTCCGAAGACGATAACATTCCCATTCCCAAGCCACGGCCTAAGCCGAGTGAACTTCGTCCGACCCCTGAAAAAACGAAACAAACTTTCACCAAGATCGAATCACCTAGTGGTGATCCAGTGGGTCAGCCGAATCCGAACGGCTCTGCTTTGAGCGCTAAATCCGACCCAGCGCCAGAGTATAGCGCCACCGCTGGCTCCCAAAAACCGCCGGTTTATGGGAATTCCGCACT
>CAYZLH010000102.1:0-8116 GCA_964478795.1 uncultured Bdellovibrionales bacterium
ATTCGCAAAAGTTTATTGTCATTAAACAGGCGGAACGAATTTCGGCAAAAAATCTCGAACTGCTTATCCCACTATTGGCTAATCCCTTGGAGCGTTGCTTAGTAATTTTTCAATCGCAAAAATCTGATGCGCGATGGAAGTTTTTCCAAGCCTTACAAAAAAGTGGCCCGCATTGCGCCCTGCTAAAGTTTGATTTTCCAGATCAATCCGAGTGGAGCTTTTGGCTAAGTAGTTTTTTACGCAAGCAGAAAAAGGAAATGGACGATGATGCCCGCGCTCTTCTCGCTGAATGGACGTTAGGGCATCTTTCAGAGTTAGATCATTTAGTAGAGCGTGCTTCGATATTTGTTGGTGATCAGCCGCTAATTCGTCGCCAAGATGTTGTCGCTGTTGGATTTCGAGTAGCTCCAGATGAAGTTTTTTCGTTCACAGAAAGTTTACTTAAGGGAGACCTTTCGCACTCTTTGGCGATGTTGAATCGTCTCTTGGATCAAGGCGAAGAACCTTTGGCACTGATTGGATTGATGGCCCGGCAGTATCGGTGGTTACTTCAGATTTTGGCTCTTCGAGCGGAAGGGAAGAATGATGCCGCAATCGCCAGCACGGCGGGGATCTTTCCAGCAGCGGCTCGGCATTTATTTCCAGCGGCTCGGCGACTGGGAGGTAAACGGGTGATTGCCGGCTTACAAGCCTTGGCGGAAGTAGATTTTCGTTTAAAGAGTAGCCGTATTCCAGAACGATTTTGGCTAACAGATTTGGTTACCCAGTTGGCGTAAAAAAAAACACCTAAGTTGTTACCTAGGTGTTTTTTTCATAAACCTTCAAAAAACTTAAGCGTTTGTCGACAAAGCTTTATTTCTGGCTTTTTGCATACGAGAAATTTTTCGTGCAGCTCTTCCTTTTGGAATTGCGCCCTTTCTCGCAGCTTTCGCTAACACAGAAGCAGCTTCCGAAATTGCAGCGGCAGCGGCTTTGGCATCTTTGCGAATAGCTTCCACTGCTTTCTGGGCAGCGGTTTTCACAGCAGAGCGGTTCGCCTTGTTGCGAACAGTTCTTTTAATTGTTTGTCGGTTACGTTTTTCGGCAGACTTATGATTTGCCATTAAATATTACTCCTCTTCATCGAATTTTGACGGGGTCCAAGGATCTTCTTCGTCGGCTTCCTCAGCATCGTCTTCATTATACTCTTCCCAGCTTTCGGTTTCTTCATCAGAATCGCTAAGCTCATCTTCTTCGAATTTGCTTCCGATATTGCGATTTTTTTCTTGAAACTCTTCCACTTTAAAAAGGGATGCTCCAGCTACTCCAGCAGCAATGCCTTTTACCAGACCCGTAGTTTTCGATTCTGATTTTGGCGCAGCTTTTTTGGGAGCAGTTTTTTTAGCAGCTTTCTTTGCGGCCTTTTTAGGGGCAGCTTTTTTAGCAGCTTTTTTAGCAGCTTTTTTAGCGGCCTTTTTAGGGGCAGCTTTTTTAGCGGCCTTTTTGGGAGCGGCTTTTTTGGCCGTCTTTTTGGCAGCTTTCTTCGCAGGTTTTTTGGTCTTCTTCTTGGCCATGGAACTCTCTCCTAACTATTGAGTAAGATGGTGAAAACTCGAAAATTGTCCCTATGTCTTCCCACGGGGATTTGGATTTTACAAGAGCTAGTGTTTGAGTTTATTGATATCGTCAAAGATCCTAGCGGCGGCTCCCCCGGCATCTAGGCGCTCGAAGGGATTGGTCCATTGAATCCCCACCTGTAACGGGTCGTTGGTAGCTCTACCCCCCGCTTTTAAAGAGTCAAAAGAAACAAATCTCACCGAATAGCCGCTACGCCCCATATCCAGACCAAGCTCGGAATTTCCCTCTACGTTCATTTCCGGGCCGTCCGAGGCGGTTTTTTGGTTGTTCCAAGAGGTCAATTGGCGCTTAAATGCATCCGGCATCCCAGCCACCGTCCAACGGGCCCCCACCGCTTTCGCGTAACCTACTAAATCGGGCTCGTCGGTGAGGAGAGGATCGGGAATGTAGTGGAAGAGGGTTTCACGCGATTGGGTTAGATACCCCTGTAAAACGGCAAAACGAGTGTCATCCAATACGGCATCAAGGAAGACTTTAAATTGTCCGCTGAGGGTATCAGCGTCCGATACGTCCTGAACGAGATACTGCATGACTCGTTCTTTGATGAAGCGCAAATCCTCACCATTGTTGCCATTTACCGGAAACACTGGTGCTACAAGGGTAAAAAATTTGCCGGCGTAGATAGGATTGTCTTCAAATTTTCCAATGATCTCCTGATTGTAATTGGCCGGAGGGGTAAAGTAGCCGATTTCCCACGGCGAATAGGCGCCAGCCAAACGGGGGCCATAAGATAGATTCTGGAATGTTCTCACTGCTCCCGTCAGATAACCTAAATGGGAGTTAGTAGTGAAACCTTGAAGATTAGAGGTGGTATCGCCATCGGCCACTAACGGGTTGGGAAAGGTTGGGGAAAATCCGGTAATTAAGGTGTCGCCCACATCGATGGAGCCTCCACCGGAAGTATTGAATTGCCGACCCAATCTTGCTTGAGCCAACATCATACGGAGGGCTCCATCGGGCGTGCCCTCGGGATTCAGATTCTTGCCAATGCGACTGCCGAAAGGTTTAGCGGCGGAATAGGCGGAAAGAGTCACAATTCCATTGCCACCAAAGGGCGAAAATAAGAGGCGGGCTTTGGCTTGGAGTCGAACGGCATAATAGGTCAAAAGATTGGGATCCTTTGTTACCCCAAAAGGAAAGCGATTGATTACCCGTAATTCGCGAAATTGATAGCAGTTCCCGCGATCTTGACCGGCGATTTGTTTAAAGAGCGAGTTGGCAAAGGCTGCCCGTCCCACAATATCGTTAAACTTGGCCAATACCGGGGGATTTTTTAGGTTTGGATTTGGCTCCACATTTCCAATTCTGTTCGGTAGCAGTTCTGTGAGCTCCACCTCGGCAAAATTCCCATTCTCTTCACCGATCTGTGGGAGATTATTTTTTGCCGAGAGATAGGCCTGAATGGGGCGTTCGAAATAGTCCAACGGCTTGGAAACTCCCCTGAGGGCACCCATGGTTTGGTCAGTAATGGTCACCGATCCAATTCCTTCAAGCGCCAAATTTAAATTTAAGGCCTCTTCGATATTGTCGATTCGCGCGCGCAGTATTGCCGAGCGGGGCAAAATTCCTAAACGCTCGAGGCCGTTGGTAAAGGGGAAGGGGTCGTCTGAATCTTTTCCCGTGCTGAGGAGCGCGCTCGGGTCGCGAATGGGATAGAGATTAAAAAGCCAAGCAATAATAAACTGCCGGTTGATATCGGTACGGCCTTCGCAGTCTTGCACTTTTTTCGAAATAATTTGGTTCGTCGCGTTTTGTACGGCGGCCACAATGGGATCTGCGACCCCCCAGCCGCCGCCCGAGGGAAATTCGGGAATTCCGGGAACCCCCGCTTTCTGACAATAGTTGTTGTTCTGATCGAAGATGATGCAAGTAGAGGGCAAAAATGGACCGCCCAGTTCATTAGGTTCGCCCGGACGGGGATCGATAAAGTTATAGTTGTGTCGATTCCCTCCGGGTTCCGGAGGGCACAAACCTATTCTTCGCCCGGTATGATCTAAAGGAAAGCAGGGAGCAGATGAATATTGACTGCGAACTGTGTAATAAAAGAGAAATTCTTTCAGCGCTCTCCGCATTTCCCAATTCAAATAAGCGGCGGCTGTAAGTTGCCGGGCTTGAGTGGCGGCACCAGCATAGGCGGCGGCGTCGGCGGCATTTTGCAAATTGATCTTCGCGTGCACCAACATTCCGATATTGGTGGTAAACGCAAATAGCATAATCATGGTGGCAGCAAACAACGCCATGAAAATAGCCGCTTGTCCGCGTTCATTTTTTAAGGGGGACGGGGTCGCCTTGGGCCATAAGCACATAGAGAAATTTTACGGGTCTATGCTCTTGGGGTCAAAAACTCTTTCGATGCTGCAAAAAGGGATCATCATGGGATTGTGATTGCAAATCGCCACCAATTTGCCTGATTCCTCGAGCGCAAAATAGCCGGGGAAGGTTAGTTGGGGGCGTAAAATATCAAATACGGAAAGGTTTCCATTACGAATTTTTTGCGCCTGCAGAGAATCGCATTGCACTCGAGGCAGGTGATTGAGCCCGTCGGAAATTCCGATAAGAGGTAAGGTTTCTAGGGTGCATTGGAGAATTTCTTCCAGTCGCAGAGCTTTCTTCACGGAAAACTGTGAAGATTGGGTGCGACGGAGAGCTGTTAGATGCGCTTTCAGGTTGGCTTTCGCCGCTAAGTCTTCGGCCAGCACACGAATATATGTGCCGCCGGAGCTAGTGACCATGAAGTTCACCTGTTTTTCATTTGCGCTGAGGATTTCAAATTTTGAAATCTGTATTTCTCGCTCTTTGACCTCCACGCTTTCACCTTTGCGCGCGTATTCATAAAGCGCCTTACCCTTTACTTTAACGGCCGAAAAAGCCGGTGGCGTTTGTTTGGATCGGCCCAAAAAGGTATTCGCCAATGCCTGCCAGTCTTGAATAGAGAGTTTACTCGAATCTTGCGAAGCCTCTACACGCTCTCCAGTAAGGTCTCCCGTAATGGTGCGGAACTCTAAATTGGCTTCGGCGAGGTAGGTTTTTTCTCCTTCCAAGAGAAATCGGGCTATTTTGGTCGCCTCACCAACCAAAACCACAAGTAGGCCGGTAGCAAAAGGATCTAAGGTTCCGCCATGTCCGATCTTTTCGATGGCCAGCTTTTTTTTGATTTCGTTTAAAACTTGAGCAGAAGTTTTTCCTGCTGGCTTGTCCACCAACAAGATTCCAGAGCGGTTGATAGGAGAGCTCATTCGTCGTCCGAGGAGCTTTTCGTTTCAGAGGATTTACGAACTCGATCTGTCTCTTTTTCTAACTCGTTGGCCTCAGCGAAGGCCTCACTAACTTTCGCCGCGCGATCAAATATTTTATCGAATCGAAAGGTCAGGCGAGGGTGCATTTTCATCGGGATTCTTTTGATCAACAAGCGATGAATATATTGGCTTCCAGTCTTCAATGACTGAAGCGCGCCCACGACAACAGGATCGTCTTCACTTTTTCCCATGAACGAAACCCATACCGTGGCATTTTTCATGTCTTGCGACAATTCGATCCCGGAAATCGTGATCATTCCGGCGGCATCGAGTCTTGGATCGCTAATGTCTTTACGAATGATCGAAACGATCTCTTCGCGAATTGCGTTAGCGACTTGGCGATGCCTTCGATTTGGTTCTTGCATAATTCCTTATAGCGACTGCTTCACCAACTCCACGTGATACACATTGATCAAATCGCCTGGAGCGTAAAGGTCAAAGTTTTCTACGCCAATACCACACTCTTGGCCCTTAATGGTTTCCGAAGCATCATCTTTAAAGCGCCTGAGGGAAACCACTTTTCCTTCAGCCACCACGTCTTTACCGCGAGTAACTCGAGCAAATGCGTTGCGTACGATTTTTCCGTCGACGACCACAGATCCAGCCACGGTGCCAAGTTTGGAAACAGTGAACACTTGTTTCACTTCGGCTTTTCCAATCAAGGTCTCTTTGCGGATTGGCTCGAGGAGGTTTTCCATCGATTGGCGAACATCGTCGAGTAATTGATAGATAATAGAGAAGTGTTTAATTTCCACCTTCTCGCGCTTAGCTACGTCACGGGCTTTATTATCGGGCTTGGAGTTAAAGCCAAGAATCTGCGCTTTTGCTGCTTTTGCGAGCAAAACGTCATTTTCCGTAATTACGCCTACGCCAGCTTGGAGAACTTTGGCCTTCACTTTGTCGCTAGTAATTTTCTCAATGGATTCTTTGATTGCTTCAGCCGAACCGAACACATCGGCTTTCACCAAAAGGTTCAGTTCCTTCATGCCAGGCGTCGGCAATTTGCTCATTAACTCTTCCAGAGTCAATGCTTTTGGCGCAGAGGCAGCTGCTTTTTCTTCGAGCAGCTTGTTCTTACGGTTCGAAACGATTTCTTTCGCCGCTTCTTCGGATTTCACTACGTGAAAGGTATCACCAGCAGAAGGAACATCATTTAGGCCAACAATCTCAGCCGGAAATCCTGGACGAACTTCGGAAATACTCTTGCCTTTATCGTTGGTCATGGCGCGAACACGGCCAAAGGCGGTGCCAACAACTAGAATATCGCCGGCGCGCAGAGTTCCTTCGTTGACTAATAGATCGGTAACGATCCCTTTGCCTTTTTCCATGCGGGCTTCCAAAATCACACCCTCGGCGGCGCGATTCGGATTGGCTTTGAGGTCTAATACTTCAGCTTGAAGCTGAATCGTTTCGAGCAGATCCTTCAAGCCCGTTTTCTTCAGCGCAGAAACGCCGACCATGGGCACTTCGCCCCCCCATTCTTCAACGAGAATGTTGTTGATCGAAAGATCCTTTTTCACCTTTTCAAGGTTGGCATCTGGTTTATCAATTTTGTTGGCGGCCACAATCATGGGCACCCCAGCATTTTGCGCGTGGGCAATAGCCTCTTTGGTTTGCGGCATGATGGAATCATCGGCAGCTACTACCAAAACTACGATATCCGTGAGGTTCGCGCCGCGGGATCGCATGTTAGCAAACGCTTCGTGGCCAGGAGTGTCGAGGAAGGTCAGTGGTTTGCCATTTACTTCCACAGAATAGGCACCAATGTGCTGAGTGATGCCACCGGCTTCTCCCGAGGCAACTTGAGCATTGCGGATTGCATCCAGAAGGGATGTCTTTCCGTGGTCAACGTGACCCATAACCGTAATTACTGGCGGACGTAGCTGCATTTCCGCATCATCTGCGGCGGCTTCGGCTTTAAAAACTTCCGCTTCATTAAAGGCAACGTTTTCCACTTCCCAGCCAAATTCCGTAGCAATCAATGCCGCCGTATCAAAATCGATCGTTTGGTTAATGGTCACCATTGTGCCAAGGTCCATGAGTTTTTTCACGATGGCGTTGGCTTTTTCACCCATTCTTTGGGCAAATTCAGAAACCACAATCTTACTGTCGATTTTGATTTTCTTTTTATTGGCGGCCATTTCAGTAATTTCAGTGCGTTTAACAAGTTTTCCTGGTGGCAATTTTTTTCTCTTCGGTTGGAAAACCAATTCACGCTTTCGGAAATCAGAAATTCGAATTTCTTCCGGAGTGGGTCCTCGGGTGGTATTGCCGCGTTTAGCTTTTGCTTCCTCTTCCTTGGCAACATAAGAGGTCATCGGCTGAAACATTTCAGCACCGGGAGCTTCGCCGGCTTTTCCATGGGGCGTTGGGCGTTTGCGCTCGCCAATGGGGCCACCTTCTCTTACAGTCGGACCACCAGGGGTTCGATAAGTAGGAGCATTCGGATCACGAGCCTCACGTGGCTGCGGACCTGAAGAAGCCGGTGGAGCAGCTTGTACGATTTTTAGTCGACGGGAAGAAAACTCATCGGCCAGCTCATCCTTTTCTACGGCTCGTTGATTTTTATTTGGTGTACGGAAAATCACCTTCGTGCCGGGGGCATTGGCCTTGGGAGTGTATTCTTCGACAACTTTTTTAGGCTCAATTCTCTCTACGGCTGATGCCGTAATAATCTTCGTGGTAGGTTCGGATTGACTAGGTTCGGCGATGATACTTTCTGAAGGAGCAACATCCGCGTAAGTCGAGGATTCCAGCTCGGCAATTACTTGCTCATCGACTTGGGCCGCTGGGCTCACTTCAACTACCCGCTCAACAGCGGGAGCGGCTGTCGGCTGCGGTTCATCATTCTCGGCGCCGGTTCGGCGTTTAATAACCTTCTTTTTTCCTTCGGCGGTGGCTGCAGTTTCAGATTTGGCTTTTTTCGCCGGAGCATCAGCGGCCTTGGGCGCAGCGGTTGATGCAGCTGCTTTTTTTGTGGTCTTCTTCGCTGGAGCTGGTGCGGCCGTTGCGCCGGAGGCACTAGCGGCACTGGAGCTGGCGGATCGTTTTTTTACCGAGGTGGCTCCAGAAGCGGGGCCCTTTTTCTCGCTCTTAATCGCCTCACGAACAGCATTGGCCTGTTCAGAGGCTAAGCTGCTCATATGGCTTTTCACTTCGATGTTGATTTGTTTAAGCTTATCGAGCAGGGCAAAGGAATCTAA
>CAYZLH010000103.1:0-8062 GCA_964478795.1 uncultured Bdellovibrionales bacterium
ATTTGCCCAAGCAGCTCAAGCCGTTGAAAAATCGCTTTCTTTTTTTAGCACACGAATTGCACTATCCGTGGCTACTCTCATTAGCGGGCACCTATCTATCGCTCCAGCATCGAATCCAATTCGCTAAAATTCAGAAATTAGCCAAACATACCGTCTATGCGTACGCCAAGCCGATCCGAGATTTACAAAGGGAGAGCTGGTTGCCGGTGGGCAGTAATATTGCTCCCGTAGTGGGAAAGAAAAACCCAATTTCGTTTTTGCACTTTGGGGGAGCACATCCCACCCACGAATACAACCTACTCAATGCTATTGCCGTCGAATTAAATAATACCTATAAGATATCCGAAAAAATCTATTGCCTAGGAGTCACCCGCGAAGATCTGCAAAAGTATGGTGATTTAAACTACCTAGAGCCGCTCGGAAAACTTCCGGCTCAGGAGGTGTCATGTTGGATGAACTCCGCAAGAATCGTTCTATCCCCTTTTCTCGATGGCATTTCGACACGAAGAGGAAGCTATATGGCGGCACTGGCGCATGGCAAGCCTGTGCTCACAAATCTTGGCAGCAGCAGCAACCCAGATATTCCATGGAAGGCGATTTCAGCCCTTTGCGAAAAGACGCCCACTGCATTTGCTCAGCAGGCCGCTCGTTGGATTTTGCATCCGGCAGAAGCCGAAGCAACTGCCCGCAATGGCTTCGACTACTATCAAAAGAATTTTGACTGGCCGATCATTGCTAAAAGACTCGCTCAATTATTTTAGCTGCCGGTATATTTCCGCCATACACGCAAACATTTTTTCTAAGGAAAAAAACTCCTCGGCTCTCGCCCGTGCGGCCTTGCTTAAGGATCTGCGAACTTGAAATTCCTTTAAACTTTGAATTTTTTGCGCTAACTCGTCGGCACTTCCGGGTTGAAAGAGTAAGCCAGACTCGCCATCAACAATAATCTCCATAGGTCCGCCCGCTGCCGGGGCCACAGGAATAATTCCTCGCATCATTGCTTCGATGATCGTCAGGCCAAAAGGTTCGGCCGTAATCGAGGCATTCACTAATACATCCTGGTTCGCGAATAATTGTTCAACATCATAAGTAGGTGGCCGTATCTGTAGAAATTTCCCGCCGACTAGCTCCTGTGCATAGCTATTTTCCGGATCACTTAAAAAAAGTGTGCCTTGAATTTCGGGGTCATTCAGTTTCTCCAAGGCCTGTCGAAATAGATGGGCGCCCTTCCAGCGTTGCGCCCGACAGGCCATGACCACTCGAAGCGGTTTAGTCTCGGAAATTTCTCGTGCAGCGACCTTAGGAGTCCCGAGCGGCATCAGAAAAAACTTTGCCTCGGGTGTTAGCAGCCTTTGTTGCTCTATAGTATATTGAGAATTGCAGATGATGCCATCGTTGTTTAATTTTCCGGCAACACGATCCATCCATCCGCCCACAGGGCCGTGCTGAAACCAAACATGGGGAATTTTTGATCTTTTGGCCGCCTGACTGCCCACTAGAGCCCCATAAGCCATCGAAGAATGAATGCACTGAATTCCGAGACGTTTACAAAGCCCAGAAATCTCTTGTGCTGTAAAATACCACGAGATTGGATTGCGTAGACGGAAATGAGAGCGGGCCAAAAATACTTTCGCTCCTCGCTTTTCCAACTCTTGCTTCAGCGGACCGTCTTGAAAGAGAAAAAAATAGGATTCTATTCCAGGCATCTGAGCTATTTGCAGGAGGAAAGTTTCTACTCCCCCGATTCCAACTGCCCCAGAAAGATACAAAACCTTCATTTAACTGCCCGCAGAAAGAAATTGTCAGAAAAACGCTTGCCGCCTAAAAGCGGACCAAATAGAGATTGCCAATGTAAATTCAGCCCAGGCATTCGCCCGCGATTACTCCAGTTTAGTTGAATTTCGCGAAAACCAACTTCCTGAGCCATCCGTACAGCATCCATACACAATACGGGAGTGATGTGCGCGGGATAACATTTGCCAACAAAAGAACTAAAGTTCCCCTTCACCAGCAGAGAAAGCAAACTTGTATAACTTTCATTATTTGGGGTACTAATTAACAGCTCACCGCCGGGCTTTAGTGATTGGTAGAGCTGTCGAAAAAACGCCCGTGGGTTTTCTAGATGCTCAATCACTTCCAACGAAAAAATAGAATCATACTGCTGCGGCAAATTCCAGGTCTGATTCAGATCAATTTTGTGAAAAGAAATATCGGAGGGAACACCGTGCTGAAAACCATCGCAACCCACAAGATGAAGAAATCCTTTGGATTTGAGCATCTGTAAAAAAGTTCCTTCACCACAACCGACATCAAGGATTTTTCGCGTTTTATCAGACAAATCCACGAGTGCCAGGGCCCGCTCATATAGTAGGGAATCCGATCTTCCCAGAGAATCTTTCATCGCCTCACTCATGTAATGTCCTCAGCATGCTTGGAATAACTTAGCCGGAAAAGGGCCCCAGAAAAAAACCAAAAGAACCCGGCCTCAGGATGATACAAAATAGGTTCTGCGCCATAAGCTCCAGAAAAAATAGCTAAAATTGCCGTAAACGCTGCCCCAATCAATAGGCAATCTCGACCACTCTCAGCATAGGACCAGGCCCGATATCCCTGCAAAAATATCAGTGCCAAGATTGTTGTCATAATAATTACACCGGGAATACCGATGTCGATTACTAATTGCACCCACAAATTATCCGCAAAAAAGATCACGGTTTTAAAATACTGATTAGCCTGAATCTGATCGTTAAAGCGATATACCGCGGGCCCGATTCGGGAAAGACCTGAGCCCAAAGGAGCAATCTCTGCGTAATTCATGAATCGATCCAGCGCCCCTTGCCGAGCATTACCCATAATTTCAAAATCGAACGCTCTTAACGATCTGGCCACGGCATCGCTATTATCAGAATACGATCCAGAAAATTCACTAATTACATAGGGCAATGCTATGGCCACCAATAAAATACCACCAAATAAGAATTTTACGATATTGCCAGTAATTTGCGATCCCACGTGATGTCGGCGCATTATAGCCAATACGAGATATAGCAGGATTGCACCCAAAAATTTGATGATCGCGGACTTCACTTGGCAAAGCAGCAAGATGACGATAAACCCGAAGATAAAGAGCATATTGGCGGTCTTTTTTAGAAAACTGGAATGCTTTAAGAAGAAGTAGATAAAAATTGGCACTAAAAAATAAGAGTATACGGCCGGTCCACCGGGATTGCTGGTCAAACCAAAGGGACGGAAGGGATAACCGATAAAGCGATTCAGCACTTGCTGATACATTGGGCTAAGTCCAGTAACGGAGCTAGGACCAATCGCCCCTTGGTACAAACCAAAGGTTATGTGTAGAAATGCTACCAAAATCCAAGGCGTAAAGAATTTCTCTAACTTGTCCGGGCTCGTGCACAAATAAAATCCAAAGAAAAAGAGCAATTGGGGAACCACATAGAGTTTGATGGCCGCTAGCGAAGCTTGCAGGCTAAGCGCATAGGGATTCATGAATACGATCAAAAACCAAAGTATATGCATGGCAATCAAACTGAACAAAAATGGCGCTCGCTTGGGTAGCTCCATTCGATTCATTAGTATTTGGGCAATCGACCGTAAGGTTAACCCGATTACAATAATATCGGCACCAACATGGATGATGGGGTTATAGCGGGAAAGAAGCTTTAAAGAACCTTCTATTCCTAGATAAAAGAAAAAGATCAATACAGCTTTTTCTAAGGGCAGTGAAAAAATCATCAAGCCGACGGCTGAAAATGAGACAACTGAAATAACTTTATAGTTCCAAAGCTCCGGAAATATTCCCGCGATTGTGAGCAAAACGCCCAATAGTCCAAATGCAATTAGAGGAACAAATCGATATTCTGAGCTCAGGGATCGATCCACAGCTTTGATCCCCAGCTAGGTGTTTTCCAATAGTTACACTTAGCACAAATTTCTATGGAATTTCCTTTTCGTTCAAAGTGGGCAACTCTAACTTTTTTGGCGGCATCTCCGTGCCAGATCTCTTGTAGAGAACTCACATTTAGATCACCGATGACATGCTCTTCATTCCAGTCGTTACAGCAGATAACAGCCTTTCCATCGGACCAAACGTTCAACTCCTTAAAGGGCAAAACGCACGCGCCCCCACCCTCAAAGACTTGTTCGCCACCAAATTTCTCCGTTAAGCTTCCGGCTCGATTGGAATACCCATCCACTCCTAAAAAATCTACCTTCCCCTTCCACTTTTCTATAAAGGCATCTACTTCGTGAGCATTCTGAGGGATAACCACCATTCCAACTCGTACCCTCGGGTAATCAATATTCCGCTCTTGCCGAATATTCATCAGCCGATGAATATTTTCCTCAATCTGGTCTAGCTTTAATTGAACGCGAATGGACTCCGCAGTTTCTTTCGTAGCACCGTCGATACAGATGTTTAGCAAATATACTTTATGTTTAATTAGCTTCTCGATCTTTTCTTTCGTCATCCGAAAGGCGTTCGTATTGATAATGATCCGGAATTTGTGTTCTTTGCTATTGATATAGTCAAAGTATGGATCAATATCCTTGACGGTCATGATTTCCCCGAACCCGTTGGGGCAAAGTTCTGGCACTTTCAAATCTGCGGCTTGGTCAATTAGCTTTCGGAAAATTTCCATATTCATAGCCCGCATCGGTCGATCCATCTGATCACGGGGACAATGAATACATTTGGAGTCACAAATAGACGTAATTTCCAAATTAATGGAATGAGGTCGTGTCGGCCAAAGAGAAGACGTAAGACGATCCTTAAGACTCGCCATTGTGGAGCTAATCAGATGTTTCATTCCACTATTTTCTTCGATTTTGTCTGGGAGGGAAACCTTATTCTTTCTGCAGTCTTCTTAACTGCAAACCCGGCTTTTCGATAAGGTGGTAAGTAATTTTCGCCAATATAAGAGTGCCGGCAATAAACGCGACCGAGTACAACAACCAGCTACCAGGTAATGAGTAGCGGTGAAAGACTCGCAGGAGCAGATTATTCCAAAGATATGCGCCATAGGAAACCATCGCGATTTGTTGAATTGGGTACAACAGCAGAGTCGGAACCTTCCAATGGAATGAACAAATCAGTAACAAGGCAAAACCAAAACTAAGGATCGACGGAAATAGGCTGACTAAAAAAATAGATTTTGGCGCATACCCAATTTTCCAAGTTGCAAACGCCAGGGCGATAGCCACGATGGCTCCCGAGTACTTTGGGATTCGCCACTCTCGCCAAATACTTTTCGAACTCAAAATCAATCCAACGGCAAAACCGTCCAAATGCAAATGAGTCAAAAAACGAATCTGATAATCATACTCTTCTGCTCCTACCTGCCCCAAAGAAAACCACGGATAATTTAATCCAATGGCCACGATTCCCCGCATAACTGGCGATAAGACAAGTATGAAAGCCCAAATCCAACTACTCCGCGTTAGTCCTATGAGAAAGAAAAAGGGAATTACAAAATAAAATTGCTCTTCAATGCACAGCGACCAACTTTGCGCAAAATCACGAATGGGCGAATAGTTTTGCCAAAACAAAAAAAACTTCCACGCATCACCTTGAAACGGAGCTTGAAACAAGACAGGTTTAACAACCAAATACACAAAAAGTACTAAGTAATATAATGGTAAGGTACGCGTCCAGCGTCGAATCCAAAATTTTTTTACCTCAGTGTAATTCCAAGACGAAAGAGCATATAGCTGACTTCCGATCAAATATCCCGAAAGTACAAAAAAGAGATCAACGCCGATCCAACCCATTGAAAAGAAATCGCGAAGAAACCCCCCGCCCGCTTGCGGTAAATGGGTTGTATGTAAAACTAAAACCAGCAGAATTGCGAACGCTCGCAAAGCGTCTAATCCAATAATTCGTGAATGACTACCATTCATTTTTGCCTGCAGATAAACCATACCTGGCTGGAAAAGAAGCCGGCAACGATATCGATGGGAGTGAAGTACATCGATTCAACTGTAAACTTTTCCTCTAGCTCAGCTTGAAAGCTGCGCCAGTTGAATCCCTTGTGGCCGTGCCAGGATCGAGTCTCGCCATTGGGGTCTTGGGTGGAATAGATCGGTCGTTGAAATTTCGTATTCTTTCCAGCAAATAACATTTTGAAAAATTCAAACACCGAGTACTTTTCACGATATTGATAGCCAGGAAATCCAGTCAATGCTAAAAACCAACGAACAAAATGTTTTGCGATTAAAGTTGGTCCAATCTCCACTGGCACACTGATTACTACACGGGCATCCCGATCCATCAATTTACGAATATTCTGTAAAACTTCGTGCCGTTGACTATCGGTACAGTGTTCAATCACCTCCATACAGGTGATCACATCGGCCTTTTGATTCCAATTGAATTTATGAGTGCTCGCGAATTCGATTTCCCCCGAATAACGCTTTCGGCAGTCTTGAATTTGTTGTTCATCATAGTCAATGCCTATCCTATGGGTCCCTCTTTCGCCGAGAAGAAAAAGAAATGTCCCATCGCCGGACCCGTAGTCAACAATCTTGCGCGCCTTCATCCGCTTGACTAGATTGACAGCAAAACGAAAACGCGCCTGGTGGCTCCACGCCAGCAACCGGCTGGCGCCAAACAACTGCTTCTTTGCGTAGGAACCAATTTCGGGAACTTTGGCGCCGTCCATTTAGGCCGCCTTTTGCCGATTGGTAGAATTTTTCGTAATTTGCACCATTTCTGACTCTTCCAATTTCATCGGGAGTCCCGCCATGCTACATTGCAAATTATATAGATCCAAAAAATGCAGAATTTTCGCCCGAAATCGTTCTAAGATCTCGCTTTTTTGAGCCTCAGTTTCCACATCGGAAAAAATGATCATAATTTCTTGGTTCGAAAAAAGAATCGAGTCATTGCCGCGCACAGTGGATCGAATCATCAAGTCAAAAGCTGTTACCAATTGCTTGTAACGATCTTTCTCCTCGAGCATTGCGCTTTCAAAGAGCGGTTCGAGGTCGATTCTTAGCATGGTATTCTTGTTCTTTGAAATTAGGCCGACCTCATTTTCTAAGGTCGAAGAGTAGAGTTTCTTCACGCGCCACTTTTCAATGGAGCGAACTAACCAAAGCAAACTAGAAATACTAAAGGCAGCTAGCGAAACACCCATTAAAGCCGCTGGCTGACTGGCCATATTCACACTGAGTGCCACCACTTGAAGGTAAGCGCCAATGCTGATCAACAAAATGGCCGTCTGCCCCACATCCGGACCCAATCGCAAAATACGAAAGTGAAGATGATTTCGATCGGCTTTAAATAGCGGAAAGCCCTTCGAGTAGCGGCGAAACACAGCTAGACCCATGTCAAGAATTGGATAGCCAAGCATGATTATTAAACTGCTCAAAAGAATCCAGGATTTATTGTTTGGTCGGCACATTAGACTGCTGGTTGCCAACAGAAAACCAATGGGCAAACTGCCATTATCACCGAGAAATATCTTAGCTGGATTCCAATTGTAGCGTAGGAAACCAAGAAGGGAAGGAATCAACATCGCCATAATTACAGTGGCTGATGCAGCCTGCGCGCCTGTCCAAATACTCAAGATCAAAATTGAACCGGCAACCATCGTTGATATTCCGCCGGCCAATCCATCGAGGCCATCAATGAGATTAATTGCGTTGGTTACACCCACAATCCAAACCATCGCGATGGGCCAAACGAAGATGCCAAGGTGTTCTGACCAAATTTGGCAAATTTGATTCACTTGTGGCTCTAGTCTTACGACAGCAGCCGCCACAAAAAACTCTACTGTTAGTTTCCAAAATGGCGAGAGTCCTCGAAGGTCATCTACTATTCCGACTGCCACCAAAGTAACGACACTGAAGCCAATAACTAGCAATCCCGTTTGATTGTCAGCCAACCACTGCGGATGAAAAAAGCCCCAAGCTAAAACACCCAGTAGCCAAGTGGCAAATACACCTACTCCACCGGTAATTGGCGTGGCTTTCTTGTGACGGCGACGAATGGAAGGTACGTCTAAAAAACCAAAACGGTGCGCGAGACGAATGTTAAGATTTT
>CAYZLH010000104.1:0-8010 GCA_964478795.1 uncultured Bdellovibrionales bacterium
TCATAAATTCGGCCGAAATAGTGATTAGGGAAAAGGAGGAAGTTTGAATAACCGGGCGTTTACCATCTCATTTATCGTCGCTGTGATGGCCGTTTCCATGGTGTATTCCTATGTAACTTCCACTGAAGAGGCTTATCGAAATCAATACGGCACAGAAGTATCAGTAGTGGTGGCGAAAAAAGACATCAAAGAATTAGACATTCTTGATGAAACAAACCTCACCACGAAATCGATGCCGGCCTCATTTAAACAGCCTGGTACGTCACAAAATCCAAAGGATTTTTCCGGTGCTTTGGCAATTGCACCTATCTACAAAGACGAACAAATCACTCGTTCTAAGGTGACTAGTTTGGGCGCTCGTACGGGATTGGCTCGGCAGGTCGCTGTGGGAAAACGTGGCGTTACAGTTCGAATTAACGATGAAACTGGAGTGGCAAAATTGTTGAAGCCTGGAGATCGCGTGGATGTGTTGGCAGCAACGGATCCTTCGGGCACGGGAAACAAGCTGATGGTGGAAGTGCGTACCATTTTGCAAGATGTGCTTGTGTTGGCGACCGGAAAATACGTGACAAACACGTTGCCAGGTATTCTTGAGGTTGATCCCTACAAATCATCCTCGAAATCAAAATTAAACCTTTCTGAATACACGCAATTTTCTAACGTAACACTAGAGGTAGACCCGTTTCAGACACAAACATTGGTTTTCGCTGCCACTCAACTTCCTGGTGGAATCTACCTGGTACTCCGAAACAATGACGACAATACCAAAGAAGAATTACAGATGACAAAGATGACCGACTTGATGAATGGTGCGCCAGTTCAGCAGCGAATGCCGGCGTCTCAATCCGGCGCTCCCAAGAAGTAATTTTTGCCTTGGCTACCCGATTTCTGGTAGCATTACATCATGAGACGAAAGGTGAGACGGATCTCCCTCCTAGTATTAGGGCTCTTATGGATGAGTTCTGAGGCCGTGCTGCGCGCAGAGGATCCACCCCCGCCTTTGCCGTCGAATCCCAATGCACTTAATGAAGATGACTACCGCACCATCGCCGTTGGTACCGCCGATTGGCTGGAGTTTGACTTTGAGCCTAAAGTGTCGATTGTCAATACGGTTGTGATGAAGCATGAAATAGATCCTGCGAGTCCTCGGCGAGTGAAGCTTCTTCCATTGAAAAAAGGTTCTACGTCGGTAGACATACAAGACCAAAGAGGAAAGTTAGTCCGAAAGTTAGTTTACAACGTAATTGCCACCGAGCTTTCGCAAAAGGTAATGGCAATTAGGCGTCTGCTTTATGACATTGAAGGCATCACTATTGAATCCGTTGACGAAAAAATTGTAATCGACGGTGAATTAATTGTGCCACGGGATTTCGACCGGATCCTCCAGGTGCAACAAGCTTATCCAGAAGTTTTGAATTTGGTTACGCTTTCAAAAATTTCTCGAGATGCCATTGCCAAAAGGATGCAGCGGGAAATTAACGACGATCCCGAGGGTGTAAACGTAATCGTTTCGATTAAAAACGATACCTTCTTTTTGTTAGGGAAGGTAGATTCCACGGATGCGAAAAATCGCGCGGAATTCATTGCGCTAACCTACTTGCCGGAAACCATTAATAGCCCAGCGACTAAAGACGGAGTACTTATTCCGGGAGCTAAGAAATTTTCTATTCGAAACTTAATTGACATTGAAGAGCCGCCGGCCCCACCTCCTCCGAAAATGGTGCGGGTCACTTATCACTTTGTGGAAATTGGTAAAGATTTTTTGAAGAGCTCATTTTTCAAGTGGACGCCATTACTGTCGGAGCAATCGGGTTTAACTTTTGGACAGGGTACTGCCGGAGGTGTGGCTAGTTCTGGATCTTTCAACGGTACGCTTTCGAATTTAATTCCAAAATTGCAGTCCGGCGCAAATGGTGGCTTTGCGAGAATACTTTTTTCTACCGTGATGATTGGTCTTGATAATCAGCCGATTGAAATTTTGCGAAATGATAATATTCCTTTTCTCAGCTCCAACGCCAATGGAGTTTTGATTCAAGACAATGCTCCGCTTGGAATAAATATCCAAACAAAACCGCAAATCACCGGTGAGGATAAAGTAACCTTAGAAAACACGGTGCAGTTTTCGGCCTTTGCTGGTGCCACGGGCGGGGGTGGAAAACCGCGTACTACTAATACAACATTACGAAACAGTGTAATTGTTAAGTCAGGTGATAGTGCGGCATTAGGTGGATTGATCAGTTCGGATACCGCGAAGGACATTGATAAAGACCCCGAGGGCGCCGGTAGCGGCGCAGCAGCAGGGAATCCACTTTTCTCTCTGTTACGTTCGAAGGCCTTCCGTAACAAAAAAACACAGTTTGTTGTATTCATCACTCCAAAAATAATCTCCGATGCATCGGAAGGAACCGCTGACATTAAAGCAAAAATCCTCAATAATAGTCAGAAGAAGAGACGTCGCGTAATTCGCTGACGGTCGGAGGCCACGGATGGCAGGACACGTCATATCAGTGATTGGCGGAAAGGGCGGGGTAGGCAAAAGCGTTTTTGCCGCCAACCTCGCACTCGCCTTTCTAAAAGAATTTAATTTAAAGCCACTTTTGGTGGATCAGGATTTTAATGCCTGCGGGGATCAAAGTGTGATCCTCGGTATGCGTCCACCTAAAGGGTTACTCGAGGCTTTGCAAAATACCGGAGTCTACGATCAAGCCGCCATGATCAAATTGGCCGCTCAGCATCCGAGCGGATTGCATTATTTAGCAGCTCCGGCCACCGTAGCTCAGTCAAAAACGATTTCTCCCGATGTTCTGGGAAAGCTTTACAAAGCGATGCCCAATGTATATCCACTCACAGTCATTGACTGTGGGTCCACGGTGGACCCTTACACCATTAAGGCGATGGAATTTTCTACGCTCATTTTACTTGTTACGAATCCAGACATTCTCGTAATGCACCAAACCAGAAGAATGCTGACGGAAATTGTGGAGGCTCTTTTTCCTCTTGAAATGATTGAAATCGTGCTCAATCGTTATTCGCAAAATGCTGCTGTGGCGCCGGCAACAATTCAGAAAAATTTGAACAAAGCAGTTTACGCGGCCATTCCCGAAGACGCTGCCTCGCACGCTGCTGCTCTTACGGCTGGAAAACCATTACTATTGGCTGCACCTTCAGCTCCCTCAACTCGTGCCTTGCACGAAATGGTGAGAAAAATGCAACAGACCCAATTGTTGCAAAAGCTTTCGGCGCTCAAAAAACCGTCGCGTGCGCAACTAGCAGCTTCGCAAAAGTCAGCGGCTGGTGCTGCCGGAGCGGTCGGTGTCGGTGCCGGTAAAGAAAAGGAAAAAGATGCCCCGCGAATTCCCGGACAAGTGGAAGTTACCACAGACCCCTGGCAGGCCCTGAAACTGCGCGTGCACAAGGAGCTCGTTGAGAAAATTGACTTCAAAAAAGAAGGAAATAATTCCGCTGCGGTCAAACAACTAAGAGAAAAATGTCGTGCTGCTGTCGTCGAAATCCTGAATAACGAAGACACCAATTCGGTAGCTCCTACTCGTGATGATCTTCAGCAGTTAGTAAAAGAGATTCTCGATGAAGCGCTCGGTTTTGGTCCACTTGAGGATCTGCTCGCCGATGATTTGGTGACCGAGATCATGGTGAACTCGTCTAGCCAAATTTATATCGAGAAGGCGGGTAAGCCACAGCTCTCTAAGACAGTTTTTTCTTCTAACCAACAACTGATGAACGTAATTGAACGTATTGTAATGCCGCTCGGTAGAAGGATCGACGAGAAGAGTCCGTATGTAGACGCTCGTTTGCCGGATGGCTCGCGAGTGCACGCCATTATTCCTCCCTTGGCGATTCGCGGACCAACTCTTACTATTCGAAAATTTCCGAAGACCAGAAAAACTTGGCAAGATCTTGTGACCTACGGATCAATTACTCCTGAAATCGCCGACTTTCTCCGCTTGTGCATTGAGAGCCGACTCAACATTATCGTTTCTGGTGGTACCGGATCTGGAAAAACCACATTACTCAACGTGCTTTCAAACTTCATTCCCGCTACGGAGCGGATTATCACTGTAGAGGATTCAGCCGAGTTGCAACTCGGACAAGAGCACGTTGTACGTTTGGAGACCCGTCCAGCCAATATTGAGGGCGAGGGAGAAGTAACAATTCGTGACCTCGTAAAGCAGACGCTGCGGATGCGTCCTGACCGAATTATCGTTGGTGAGTGTCGTGCGGGTGAATCTTTGGACATGTTGCAAGCGATGAACACTGGTCACGACGGCTCATTGACGACAATTCACTCCAATACTCCGCGTGACTGTGTGGCTCGTCTGGAAACGCTTGTGATGATGGCCGGAATGAATCTTCCCGTAAAAGCAATTCGTGAACAAATTTCTAGCGCCGTGCATTTGATCGTACAACAAAGTCGTTTGTCCGACGGGTCAAGAAAAGTAATGTACATTACTGAGGTCGTGGGAATTCAGGGGGAAACTGTTAGCTTGCAAGACGTGTTCTTGTTCAAGCAAGAGGGGCTCGACAAACGACGTAAAGTTCAAGGTCGATTTGTGGCCACCGGATTTATCCCAAAATTCGTGGAGCAGATAGAGGCGAAAGGATTAAAGATTCCACGCTCGCTATTCACCACCAAGTAGAGGATGTTTGAATGAACGAAATTTTTAATGCACTTTCAATATCTCTAACTGTAGGTGCTATTGTCTTTTTCTTGGCCTATATGAACGCCCCTAGGTTTCTGGAGTGGTTGCGTTGGCAATCAATTGGAACAAGAGACTATATCGTCGACCGGCTGGCATTAATGTTTATTGAAGTTACGCCGAACCAAGTTCTCGGGGGAATGATTGCCACTTCCGTTGTTCCTGGACTAATCGTTTTTGTCCTAATTTTGCCACAATTAATTCCGGCTACCATATTCGCAGTAATGATCGCTGTGGTCTGCTTTTTCCTACCCAAGGCAATTGTCGACTATATGTTTAATAAGCGACTAGAGAGATTCAATGTCCAAATGATCGACGGACTAGGTTTAATGGCCAATGGAATGAAGTCTGGATTATCGATTGTGCAGTCCCTCGGAATGGTAAAAAAAGAGATGCCAAATCCGCTTTCTCAAGAGTTCGATTATGTTTTGAAACAGAATCAGCTCGGAATTTCCGTTGAAGAGGCTTTTCAAAATATGGCCAAACGACTTCCGTCGGAAGACGTGAATATGTTTGTCACTGCGGTAGTAATCTTGAAGGAAACGGGCGGTAACTTAGCTGAAACTTTTGAAACAATTGTTTACACTATCCGGGAGCGGATAAAAATTGAGCAAAAGATTTCGGCGATGATGGCGCAAAACCTTGCCCAGGGCGGAATCGTTTTTTGTATGCCTTATGCGATGATCGCCATGTTCTATTTTTCTGACCCCGCATTTTTGGAGCCGATGTTTTCCGAGCCGATTGGTTGGGCTCTGATCGCCGTCGCCTTCATTCTGCAAATGCTGGGTGGATTTATGATTTATAAGATTATTCAAATCAGAGTATAATTTTAGGATTCCAGAGGAGTAGGTTATGAAGTTGAAAAAAATGTGGCTCTTGCCAATAATGGCAACGTTAATCGCCCCGCAGGCAAATGCTTTGGTGGCAGTGGGGAATGGAAACTATTTCGTGGGTTTTGTGCATATGGAGCACGACGCTCCCCTCAATACCTTCCAATTGAAGGTGCAATGTACCTACAACTCCAGGTCACAATATGATGGAATTTGTGGCTACGGCTGGGGCTCGGACTTTGAAGCATTTTTAGTTCCCTCCTCGGATGGAAGTGTAGTGATTCAAGAGAGTGGCGGCGGAGATAAAACCAGATTTTCTCCCAGAGATTTCTCCAAGGCCGACCTAGAAAAGTTGGTGGACCGTCTAGTGGAAGCGTATGCGAAAAAAATGAAATTAAGTGTTTCGCAGGCCAGGGAATGGAAGACGAAGTTTTTAAATAACGCCGAAGAGCGAGACGAGAAGAGCCGTGATTTGGGAATCTTTCCTCAGTTTCCAGTGGGCACGAAACTATACAGTACTCAACGTGGAGATAAGCAGACTGTATCAGTAATTAAAGATGGTTATGTTCGCGAGTATGGAGATGGGAAACAAGAGTTGTTCAATGTTAAAGTAGATGTTTCTGACTCTGGGATTGACCCCACGAGGAAACGTACACTAAAGGGAGTTTTGAAGGTCTCCCGTCTAGTGGATCCAGTCCGCAAAGCGCAAGTTTTTTACGACTATGATAAGTCCGGTCGATTGACGACGATGAGTGATCGTAAGTCGCAAACCATTCGCTTCCGCTATAATGAAATGGGAAAAATGGTGGAGGCTGTGGATGCTTCGGGAAATAAAGCGACTTTCACTTATTGTGATGGTTCTGGTTATAACGCCGGAAAAAAATGTGGACGCGGTGACTTAGTTCGCTCGAAAGATACTTCCGGGGCGGTGTATACCTTTCAATACGATTCTTTGCATAACATGACTCGTATCGGGTACCCTAAAGACGGCAAACCTGACCAAGAGTTTGAGGAGATCAGCTATTGGCCTGTAAATTCGGATGGTCAAGGCGGCGTGAAATCCGTAAAGAGTCAAAATGGAGTGTTGGTTGAGTACTCTTACTGGCAGAATCCCAAAGACAAAGAAGGTCAGTATAAGACCACTGTAAAAACCACCTATCAAAGCGGGAAAACTTCTGAATCTAGCTATGAATATCAAGAGAAGAGAAGAGCTGATGGGTCGCGCTATCGCTATAAGATGATTTCAATTACCGACGGCGATAAAGTGGAGACGATTTATAACGAGTGTTGCGGTCAGCCACTGCAAATCGTAAATTCGTCGGGAACCACAAAATTTGAATACTTTGCTGGCTCTGGGTTACCTAAGGAAAAGGATGGTCCTTCGGAAAATGTACGCTGGGAATATCACCCAAAGTTTCACGGCAAGATTACGAAAGTTACAATTTCCGAGAAGCAGAATAAGAGCGTGAAAAGTAGCGAATTTCAATACGACGATAAAAATGGTCAGCTTGTCAAAGCCCGCACTTCCGATGGAAAAGGCATTGTAATTCTTTATGATGGCAAAGGTCGGATTGCGCAAATGATCGATCAAGATAAGCGAAAAATCGTGTTCAGATACACCAATAACTCCAAGCCCTCAGAAATTGTTCAGGAAGGTGTAGGCTCCATTCAGGTAAGTTATGATAAGGGTGGGAATATCAAAGACGTGAAATCCCAAGGGGGACGGCAAATTGCCATCTCTGTGGCCGCAGCCTTTCAAAATTTGCTAGAAATCATCAAGCCGGCGGGAATTCAGCCGATATGATAGAATAGAAAAGGTAAGGCTTTGCGGACTGTCTAAAGTTTAGTCAGGGTGACAAAAGTTTAGACAGCGCCTACTCTAAAAACAGCCTCTAGGTCGCATTTACGAGGGGTTATAGAGGAGTCGGAGATGGCACAGCGCTTGCTCTATAGGTGGTGTGAACCCCTAAGATTGAGGAGAACCTATGAAGACCGTATTATTTCTAGTTGTTGGTTTGATGTTAAACGTGGCCGCTCACGCTGAAGTGGGCAAGATGGATAAGGCTAAGTGCAAAGACTTAGCAGAAAAAGTAAAAGCTTTGAAAAGCCAGCCTGTAAATGGTGGCCAGCCCCAGCCTGAAGATGCGACTAACGGCGACACTACTCGCGTTAACTAGTTCGCAAAATTATCCTCGATCATAAAGAGCCATTTGTCCGATTTTATCGGATAAATGGCTTTTTTATTTTCACCCAAACTAGGCACTTTGACCTCTCGCAGCTGTTTCCTTCTACCTTCGCTGTATCCCCTTCTCTTAAGGGGAATTCCTTCGCTCGGGGCTATTCTGGCCGATTAAATTGCACAATCTCTTGGATCTCGCTTCCATTTAAGATGCCGTCCTAACTGTCTAAAGTTTTGTCGACGCCAAATTCCACTTCGGCGCTTCATCAACGTTGCGGCCGAATAC
>CAYZLH010000105.1:0-7927 GCA_964478795.1 uncultured Bdellovibrionales bacterium
TTGGAACAACGGGATCGCGATGAGGTGATGATTCAATTTCGCAACCACAGCGTGCGCGTATTGGTGGCCACTGACGTGGCCGCCCGCGGAATCGATATTCTTGGCTTGGATTTAGTCGTAAATTTTGATTTTCCAAAACCAGATATCTATGTGCATCGGGCTGGTCGATCGGGAAGGGCCGGGAAATCGGGCCAGGCCATATCTTTGCTTACCGCCCGAGACCAATATAAATTAAAAGATCTCGCTTATGAGCTAGAGGAGATCAAGGCCCCCTCAGGTATGGTGGAAGGGGAGCTGGCGGCTCCAATGGCGACGATTTGTATTTTCGCCGGACGTAAAGACAAAATGCGGCCTGGCGATATTCTCGGTGCGCTCACCGGAGAAGGTGGATTTGCGGGAAATGATATTGGCAAGATCGACATTCTCGACCGAGTATCCTTCGTAGCCGTTCGTGCTGACCTTTCGGACTTAGCGTTGAAAGGAATATTGGCAGGAAAGATCAAAGGGAAAAAAGTCCGCGCAATCCTGCTGTAGCTTGATTTTGATTTCATTTCTTTACGCGTTTGCTACTTTTTATTTGCGCGGAAAAATTCTTTTTTCGCGAATTTTTTGTGGGCCCATTGAATTCGCTCAAAAAGGCTCTCTTGCGGAAGAAATTGCGGATCCGAAAGCTCTAATTCACCTAGCAATTCATTGATTTGTCGGCGAGTTTCCTCATCATCCATGGAGAAAGCTTCGCGCATGCTCATGGCATTTAGATCGGCCATTTGCTGAGGATCGCTAATGGCCGATTCCTCATAAAGTTCCGTCAAGAAACCAAAAGTACTGGAACTTTGATCGCCACTGGCCATTAATTCGTCTAGACGGGCCTTCAATTTTTCCCGGAGTTTTGGATCCATCCGCAATTGATTGAGTAAGTTGGCCTTTTCATTGCCTTGTAAATAGGTGATCCAGGCGTCAGTGGATTCGTCACCTTTACTTTGGCTAGCGCCAGATTTGCCATTTTTCCCGTTAGATGAGCTGGCATTTGGATCACCAGATTTTTCAGAGGCAAGACCACGACCCTCTTGATCTAAGAGGGAATTTTTCTCCGTAATGCCCGATCCTCGACGATTTTTTGATTTTTGCACAGATTCCGATCGATCGCTTTTCCCACCGCCTTTACCACCGCTACTCCCGGCCAGGGATCCATCATCATATTCACCGTTTTCTCCCAAATCGCCAGATACCGTGGAGGAATAGGGATTCCATTTCGCGTAACTACCAACATCCATTTTCCCCGTCTTCAATTGATCGGCGACAGAAAGATTTTCTTTTTTGATTCCACTAATCGTCTCTTTCAAGGAGGCGGTGGAAGCCAAGGCCGCTTTCTTCTCCGCCTCGGCTTGTTTTAGTAATTCTAGAGTAGACGTCTTCGGAGCCGCCACTACGGGAGGTGGCTCCTCTTGTGCCGGAGGTGCTGACACAACAGGCGGTGAAGGAGTTGCTGCCTTCTTCACTGGCGGTAAAGAGTAATCATATTTACATCCCATGGCCAATGAACCGGACGAGTTAAAATTACAGCTGCCATCTTTCTCTTGCATGCCCTTGCATTTCATCATTGAAGAAAAGTATCGATAGCCCCAAGCATTTTCACAAACCCACGTTTGAGTAGTCGCAGTCGTAGTTGCAGTTGTAGGCGCAGTAGCGGAGGAAAGTGTGCTTAACGGAGGGCTATACACAGCGTATTTTCCGCACCGCAGAGGATGAGGCTCTTTCCAGCCGGAGCACTCCGGCTTAGACAGGTTTCTTGAGTAAACAATATAACAAAGGTTCTTGGCGTCTTGCGACCCAACCGGGCAGTTGGCATTTGTGCAAACGTCACATTTTACGATTTCTTGCTCCATTATGGCATGAGCTGGCCAGGCGAGCAGAAGAGAAAAGAGAAATGCCCAAGGAAAATTATTTTTCAAGTCCGGCCACCTGAGTCCCGCGGCTATCTGGCTCCACGGCGGATTGGTTTTCTTGAGGCTCCGCCTCAGGTAGATCTAGCTCCTCAAGTTTGGTCTCAATTTCTTCTGCTTTGGTGGCCAGATGCGCGTGAGTAGATGCGGCCTTTTCGATAAGGCGTTTACCAGCATCTAAACAACCTTGTTGGGTGGCGTTTTCGTCGCAGTTGATCTTATCCGCGCCCACTTCGGCGATGGCCGCTTTTGCCTCTTCCAGATAATCATTCGCGGACTGACTAGCTGTACGATACAGCATCACACAACGAGGAACTCGCTCGGATTTACCGTGCTCGTTCAGAACCGTTACTAAATCAACCTTGGCTTTAATGGACGCTTTGCATTTTTCGGCAATTTCCGAGGCACTCAATTGATGCCGCTTCAGATTGGATTCGAATGCGGGCTCTCCAGCCAACGCACTCCCGGCAGACAAAGCAAACGACCCAATGGCCAATAGATAAATGGTACGCATAACAAACGTCCCCCTACCTAATAGGATATCAAACCATTATTGATGCGGTCAATTATTCCAGGGGCGGCGATTTTAGCGGGGGCGTCTCCGGAGAGAGACAGTTGACAGCAGAATTTTGGTCAGTGCTTGGGGCCCCATCTGGAGCGCCAAAATAGGGGCAGTTGCGGCAGCCGTTGCCGCAACAGTTTCCCCGGTTGAGTAAGTATTCTCTGGTCATTATCCAGAGACCCGTTTTGGAATCAAATTCCATTTGGTTCATTTTAATAGTCTCAGAAGTGCATCGTTCCCGTCGATGGTCTGGTCGCTGATTTGCAAATCTTTGACTTCTACATCGTCGAGATTCAGGCGAAAGAATTTTACATTACGGAATTGGCAATTGGTAAAACGAACATCAGACAATTTGCAATCCGTCATCATGGAATCTTCCATTTTTGCTCCATTGAAGGAGTTTAACATTCCTTTAGATTCAAATATTACATCTTCCAACTGCGTCTTCTGAAATTCGCAATTTTTGAGCGCCAATTTGGAAATACGTACATCGCCCCAATTGGATTCCCGAATTTTCACTTGTTCTATGGCAGATCCCTGTAGCTGGCAATCATGCAATTCGGAGCGATCTAGGGTCAAGCCTTTGAGCGAAACGCCGTGAAATTCCGTATCCGAGATTTCTGTCTCACTGGAGTCGATTTCTTTGGCGGCGGTGCCATGGAAGTGCACATCGTTAAATTCCGAGGCTTTCATGGTGAGTTGGTTAAGCTTGGAGCCGTGAAATTGGCAGTCGTTCAGCTCGCTGGAATTTAGCTGAAAATTTTGCAGATGGGACCCATTGATCGAACAATCTTGAATTTCGCTCTCCGTGAGGCGAAATTCACTCACCTTGCTGGCGTTGATGGAATTGTCGGCAAAGGTTGCGGACTCCATTTGAAATTCCGAAACATGAGATACGTTGATGCTGTTGTCGGCGAATGAATAACGACTTCCCGTTGGCGGTTGAACTTTCGAAAGAGTTTCGGAATTTCCTGTATCCATCTTACTAATGCTTGGTGGCGATGGTGGAGTGGGTTGGCTCGACTCTTCTTTCAAGGCTTCAATCAGAGCGGTGGCCTGCTCCAGAGTGATTTTTCCATTTTGGTTCATCTCTAGAATCTTTTGAATTTCCGCTTTCATTTTTTCTCTCCCTTTATTTTTTTGATGGCTTTCAGTGCGGTATCAAAATCCAAATTTCCACTTTCCAAATCTTCCAGCGTGCTTTTGATGGACGACGATTTTGGTACCCCCAAAACTTTTTCTTTTAGTTGCCCCAGCCGAGAGCGAATGGTGGGGTAGCTGAGGCCCAAGGGGGCCTCCATTTCTTTGATGCGCCCTTCGCACTGTAAAAAGATGCGCAAGAATCTCAATTCTTCCCCGTTTAACTTGGAGAATTCATTGGTCTCAAATTTTCCCCGCACGCTTATGGCGCAGGAGGGGCAATGAATTTCTGTCACTTCAGTGTTGCCGGCGCAGTAGGGGCAAAGTTGGGTATGTGTTGCTTCCATATCGTTAGGTGTAAATTTAATATGTTAAAAAAACAAGTATAAAAATTTAAAATATTAAAAAATATCACAGCGCGATGCGCAATCCGATTTCACAAAAAGATGCTAGGGTGAGAAACGATTGGAGCAAACATGAAAGAAGTTGTGGCCGTTATCGGGGCTAGTGAAAATCCGGAGAAATATGCGTACCAAGCGTTCATGCTTTTGCGGAAATATGGTCACCGGCCCATCCCCGTGAGCCCAAAGCTAGCAAGGCTTGAGGGGGAAAAGGCTTATGCGACATTGCAAGATATTCCGGAAAAAATTGATACGCTGACAATGTATGTGAGTGCGGAAAAATCTTCCCCCATGTTGCCCGTGATCTTGGCGGCAAAACCAAAACGAGTAATTTTTAATCCCGGCGCGGAAAATCCTGAATTGGGAAAAAAATGTAAAGAGGCCGGGATCGACGTGGAAGAGGCCTGTACCTTGGTGCTACTGCGCACGAATCAATTCGAAAATTCGTAAAATTATTTTTAGCAACGCTAGTGGCCAACGAAAAGCGAAGATTTTTTTTCTACTTTTTGTATAATCGGGCTTTAGAGGGATGTGACGAGTGAGTAAGATTACAAAAAGTAGTACTGCCGAGTATTTTTCCAAGAACCTCCAGCAAGTTGGATTTTCTTCGCCCCTCAAAGCAGTTTTGACCACCTTGAAAGAGGCCGTGGACAACTCCTTAGATGCTTGTGAGCAAGCTGGAATTTTGCCGGAGTTGGAAGTGAACATCCAAAAAGTGGGCACTGGCTCGAGTAAAAACACCGATTTAATTAAAATTGTGGTGGAAGATAATGGCCCCGGTATTGATGCTGATGATTTGGCCAAAGTGTTTGGCGAATATTTGGCTTCTTCGAAGTTTGGTAAGGGTCAGTGTTCCCGCGGTCAGCAGGGAATTGGTATTTCCGCGGCCACCACCTGGGCACAGTTAACGAACGCCAAGGGCGCATTCGTGGTGAGCAAGACCAAGAATATGCGCAAGGCCATCAAGGGCCAAGTGGATGTGGACATCAAATCCAATTCCGGAATTTTGCGCAATAAAGAGACCATTGACTGGGACAAACCCCACGGCGTTCGCGTAGAATTTACCATCGATGGCCGCATTCAATTAAATGGCGATGGTGGTTTGATCACCTATATCGAGGGAACGGTTTTGGTAAACCCGCACCTGACCATTCGCTATAAACTTTTGGATAATGACTGGGTGAAAATTGATCGAGTGAGCAATGTGATCCCCGAGATCCCCGAAGCGACGCTGCCCCATCCGCATACCTTTAAGTTAGGCGAGTTCATTACGCATGCCACTCTTTATGGCAAAGTGAACCTCGATAAATTTCTCAAAACGGGATTTTCACGGGTGTCAGATCAGAGTCTAAAAGACTTTGTGGCCAAAGGTTTACCAAAAGGACTATTAAATAAGTCCATTGGTTCGCTTACCGAGGTAGATTTCAAAAAGATTTTCCAGGTGGTTCAAGATACCCAACTCATGAGTCCGAGTACGAAAAGTGTGCTCAATATCGGTGAAGAGGCACTCTCGAATTCAATTCAGCGCTTAGGCGAGGTAGATTTCTTTTCCGTTGTCGCCCGTAAACCGGCCATTTGTGACTTTAAGCCCGTGGCCATTGAAGTGGCGTTGGCCCGTTTTAAAAATCGAAATTTGGAAGCCGACGAGCCCGTACAACTCCTGCGCTTCGCGAACCGCGTGCCCTTGCAGTTTGATAAATCCGGTTGCGCAATCACTTGGGCCATCGAATCCGTAAATTGGAAAACCTACGGTTTGGCCCAACCCAAAGGTTCGCTTCCCATTGGTCCCTATGTTTTTGCGGTTTCCGTAGTATCTCCTTTTATTAAATTTAAAAACGCTTCGAAAGAAACTGTGGATGCTTCGGAAGAACTAGTGGAAGAAATTCGCCGCGCGTTGATCCAAGCGGGCCAAAAACTAAGCCGACACATTAAAAAAGAAGCCAAAGAAGCAGATCTCGAACGAAAGCTGCAACACATCGAGCAGTTTGGCCCCATTTTGGTGGAAGCATTGGTGCGAATTACCAAAAGCCCTGAGGCCCGCAAAAAGAAGGCGGAAGAGGGTTTGATGAAGTTGTTGGGCCGTGATTCTAAAGATGCCCATGAAGAATTGGCCGAAGCAGAAATTCGCTTAAAAGAACAACGCGAGCGCGAGCGGAAAAAACGGGGCGAAACTGATGAAGAAGCTCCGCCCCATCCGGAAAATGTGGATGACGATGGAGAGCCGGGCGAGCAGCTAGAGCTCGACCTAGGGCAAGAAAAGAAAAAAGAAAAACCTAAGAAAAAAAAGAAGAAATAATTTATGGCATCCAAGCTAATTAGCATTCGTGAACTCAAGATCGATATTCCGAAGGAAGCGAAACATTTGGCCGAAAGAATGTTAAGCGACTTAGAGAAATCGAAGCGTCCGATTCTCGAGGCCGTGAAAACTTCGCTGGATAACTCCTTTTATAACCCCAAAGTTGGCTATCTCACCCCAGGGGATAAAGTGGTAAAAACCGAACTCAACGTAAGTTCGGTGCAAAAGTTAGCGCGCGTGGTCTTCATTCTAGAAATTCTCCTCAGAAACTTGGATATCAGCGCGGTGAACTCCAAAAGGGAGATTTACTATATTTGCAAAGGCTTGATTAAAAATGATGGTAAGTTGAAGCCCTTGGATTTCGAAGATCAGGATGAAAGTGATAGTATCATCGATTTCATCGGCGATATGCTGCAAGTTTATCGTGAAGAACTCAACTGCTTCGCCGGAGATAAAGGCGGGCAAACCTATTCGCAACAATTGGTAGTGACCGAGACCTTGCTGGATGGCACTAAAGCAGTTGTGGATCTTTCTACCTTGGGAACAGCTCCCTATCAGCCGAAAAACAAGCCGCAGGCGCTACGACTAAAGGCCAAAAAGAAAATTGATTTTTGTATCGTGGTGGAGTCGGAATCTACGGCCAATACTTTGCAGAGCATGGGATTTACAAAACGCAACAATTCAATTCTGATCGGTGCCGGGGGCGTACCCTCCAATGCCACTCGTGGCTGGTGTAAGCTCATTCAAGAAGAGCTCGATATACCGATGTACTTTTTCGGAGACCTTGACGCGTACACCCTACAGAATATTTTCCGTACTCTGAAGGCGGGTTCGGCGGCCTCCCTAATTCGCAACGCTCACTTTAGCGCCCCCAGTGTGAAGTTTCTCGGTGTACTTCCCGAAGATGTGAAAAAATATGACCTGCCTTACTACCGAGTGAAGGAATCCGATCCGGCCGAAGCCAGAGCACTTAAAAAGGCCAAGGATGCCTTAGAGAACGACCCCTTCTTTTTGGATAAAAAGAATAGCGGACTCTCCGATATCTTGCGTTGGTTGATGAAGGAAAAAATTCGTTGCGAGCAGCAGTCGCTCTTCTCTGTAGATCCTCGCGATCCGATCAAAATGGAAAAGATTATTTTAGAGAAGATTAAAAAAGGTTCCTACGTTTAGTAGATACGGGAACAGGGCAAAAAAGAAAGCCGGCGGGATTTCCGACCGGCTTCTTTCTTTTTTAGTACGTAAAAAAATTAGGCCATGAAATCGTAGCCACGCACGGTCTTACGACCATTGGCTTTGGCTCTTCTAGCGGCTTGGTCGAGATACCAGTGGATCACATCGTTTAGGCTTTCAAATGCATCGCCTGCGGTATTGCAGCCGGCTTTTTTCAATACGGCTTTTGCTTTACTGGCGATCACTAGGGGTTCCATTTTTTTCTTGGCCATTTTTCCTCCATAAATCCCAATAGTTTGGGATGGCTAAATTGATATCGTCTTATTGTATGATAGCTCCGAGCGAACTCAAGCAAAGGATTTGAGCGCTGCCAAATCCTCTGGTATGACTGCAGTGCGATATGAATCCCACCGGA
>CAYZLH010000106.1:0-7585 GCA_964478795.1 uncultured Bdellovibrionales bacterium
GTAGGCGTAGAGTGCGATGCCATTACCCTCTTAGAATTTTTAAAGACCAAAAAAATTGTGCCAGATCTTTTGACCGATCAAACTAGCGCCCACGATCCAGTGAATGGATATGTGCCCTTTGGGATGAGCTTAGAAGAGGCCGCTGACCTACGTAAGCGTGATCCCAAGAAATATAAAACTCTTTCCGTGGAGAGCATGGCCAAACATGTCCGTTTAATGTTGGATTTCCAAAAGATGGGTTCGTTTGTGTTCGACTACGGAAACAACATCCGCGCCTACGCCCAAGAAGCTGGGGTGAAAGAGGCTTTTAACTTTCCTGGGTTTGTGCCGGCCTATATTCGCCCACTTTTTTGCGAAGGCAGTGGGCCCTTCCGTTGGGTGGCCCTCTCTGGCGACCCCAAAGACATTGAAGTCACAGATCAAGCGCTCCTAGAACACTTTGCTCACAATAAGGGCCTGCAGCTGTGGTTGGCCGCCGCGCGCAAGCATGTGAAGTTTCAGGGATTGCCCGCGCGCATTTGCTGGCTTCGGCACGGCGAACGCGAACAAGCCGGAGTGCTTTTCAATAAGCTGGTGCGCTCTGGAAAAGTCTCGGCGCCAATTGTGATTGGCCGCGATCACCTTGATTGTGGCAGCGTGGCCTCGCCAAATCGCGAAACCGAGGCAATGCTTGATGGCTCTGATGCCGTATCAGACTGGCCATTATTGAACGCACTGATGGGAACTGCTGGTGGCGCATCGTGGATTTCGCTACATCATGGCGGCGGTGTGGGTATGGGCTTTTCTCAACATTCAGGAATGGTGATCGTGGCCGACGGTACCGATGCCGCTGAACAACGATTGAGAAGAGTTTTAAATAACGACCCAGCCATGGGAATTCTCCGCCACGCCGATGCGGGCTACGATATCGCCATGAAGTGGGCGGTAGATCACAATGTAAAAGTTCCTTTCTTGGGAAACTGTTAACATGAGTGGAATCGTCTACCGGAAACTTTCCTGTGCAGTCACCAATGAAGGTGTGATCGCCAAGTGTGGCGTGCGGCCTACAGAGAGTGACTTAGGCTTAATTTCGAATGCTGCCCTAGTCACTACTAGCTCCGGCAAAATTCTTTGGGTGGGAAAAGATTCGGCACTACCGAAGTCTTTTCGCGGAAAACAGTGGAAAACGAGAGATGGTCGTGGATTTGTTGCCTATCCCGGACTTGTGGATTCTCATACCCATCCAGTGTTTGCGGGTGACCGCAGCCTGGAGTTTGAGTTGCGAATGCGCGGAGCCACCTACCAAGAAATTGCTGACGCAGGGGGTGGAATTGTTACGTCTGTGGCCGCCACTCGTGCCGCCACAAAAAGTGAATTGTTACAAAAGCTAGAGGAGCGATTAAAAACATCGTATGCCTTTGGGGTACGCCTACAGGAAGCAAAAAGCGGCTACGGCCTCTCAACGAAGTCAGAGCTGCAATCCCTGACCGTGATTCAACAAGCGAAATCCAAAGTAAAACTAATCCCAACCTGTATGGCAGCCCATGCAATACCTCGTGAGAAAAAAGAAAATCGCGGAGAGTACATTGACGAGGTTTTTCAAATTTTAGCTCTTGTAGCAAAAAAGAAACTAGCCAAGTATGTGGATGTATTTTGTGATCGCGGCTATTTCAGCCTCGAGGAAACCTTGGCGTTTCTAGAGGCGGGTAAAAATTTGGGGCTAGCCGCCCGCGTTCACGGAGAAGAGTTGGGATTAACCGGAGTTGCCAGGGCTGCCGCTGAATTTGGTGCGCATTCTGTGGATCACTTACTTAAGGTTGATGATGCGGGCATTCGCGCACTCGCGAGCTCAGGCACCGTGGCAACACTTCTTCCCGGCACTGGTTTCTATTTGAAGGAGCCCCCCGCCCCAGCGCGCAAATTAATCGATGCCGGCGCCGTCGTCGCTCTCGCCACAGACTTTAATCCCGGTAGCTGCCCTACCCAGAACCTTCCGTTTATTGGATCACTCGGCGCCATTGTGCTCGGAATGACCACCGCCGAAATTATCGCTAGCCTAACATGGAATGCCGCTCGTTCGCTGCGCGAAGAAAAACAATTTGGCGCCTTGCTTCCCGGATATCTTGGCGCGCCGGCCTTTTGTGAGGGAGACCACCCTTCCGCATTATTTTATCGTTTGGCGCCAGCGGCTTTGCCCTCACCCTCAAGCTTCACGTAATAAAAGAAAAACCAATACGCGACAACCGTGAGCAAAAAGGCTGTCCAAACGTCTACCCAATAGTGCTGCTTGGTTGTCATTGTGGAAATGGAAACAAGAACCGAGCCGAATGACAGTACATATGTTTTCCAGCGACTTTCTTTCCAAAAGCAAAACGAAGAGATAAAACACGAGCTCACATGCAAGCTCGGCAAGCAGTTGGCTGGGCTATCCATATATGTTCGCAAAAACCACAATCCCCACTCTGATGGAATATTGGGATCCACCGGAAACTGCTCTCGCGGGAATGTTACTGGATAGATTTCAAAAATAGTAATACTGAAGAAAAGAATGAACATATACGCGTAAAAATAGCGCGTAATATTTTCTCGATCGCGAAGTCCGAAATAGGCAATGATAAAATAGGCGTACTCCAAGGCATAAATCCAAACCGTCCAAGGCAAAAAGGGCATTGCTCGATCAACGGCATCAAACTCTAACAGCGCCGGCGGCACTGGATGATATCTATTCGTTAACTGATACAGAATGAGCGTGCAGGCTCCGCCGAAAATGAAGCAGCCCCACTTCATCAAATTGCTACGAATAAGATTGGGGAGAGTCACAATAGGGCCTCAATTATTTTAACCGCGTCTTCCTCAAGCCAGTTTCTCTCTCCAGGCTCGGCGTAGGCGATTTTGCCCTGTTTATCGAGTACGGCAGTAAATGGCAGCCCTTCAATTGGAAATTTGTGAAATATGGCTTGTTCCGCGCCCTTAAACATTTCAAAGGGAGCCTTACCAGCAATTCTCTCTAGGCTGGCCATTCCTTGCCCAAGATCGTCATCCATGGAAATTCCAATTACCACGAAGCCTTTGTCGGAAAATTTTTTCTGCAGCTGATAAAGTGACGGCATTTCTTTTAGACATGGCCCACACCAGGCGGCCCAATAATTGATCAGTACTACTTTGCCCTTATAGTCACCAATGCTTTTATATTTTCCGTCCAAGCCAACCAAGGGTGTGCCGGGCGGAATCTCTTCGCCCACAGAAAGAGTGCGATAGGCCTCGCTTTCCTTCTGGATGCTTAGCGCCCGATATGTAGTATGCGCAACCCACGCTAAAAGGAAAAAACCGATGATTCCAATCCAAAAGCTTTTCTTTTTCATCACTGGCGACATTCTATTATATTTTCCACACGGAGGCGGGTTGTCAAGAAATTAGGATCTTTCCTATAATAGAATGATGAAAATGTTTCGGCGCTTTCTTCAGGATGAGTCTGGCCAAGCAGTCATCGAGTTCTTTCTTTTACTCTTAGTCACGGTCGTAATTGTGGGTACACTTAAGTCTTCGTTGACTCAGCTGACAAAAAAGTTGTGGGTATTTTTTGCACGCAAAATTGCCGCCGCTTGTCCTACCTGTGATGCGGGTCAAGATTTCGATATCTAGGATTTCGGGAAGTAGATCCACTCTCGCTTTTCCAGCTCAGAGTCGATTCTCGCTTGAATTTGCTCGCGCACGCGTTCAGCAATCGAGTGAACGAGTTCTGCGTTTGCTGCGTCCTTTTTGGAATATTTAGACATATCTATTTTCGGCAGAAAAATGATTTTCCACTTTGCTGGTAACGGCAACACATTCAGTGGGATGGGAATAATTGTGCCCTTCAGGGCCTTCGTCAAGCTAATCGAGGAAAGATTGATGTTTGTTTCCTCGGCACCAATTACTACAGTAGGAACGATTGGAGACTTGGTGGCCATCGCCATCCGCACGAATCCTCGCCGAAATTCTTGTAAGTGGTAGCGCTTTGCGGTGGGCTTGAAATTTCCTGCTGCGCCCTCAGGAAAAATCATCACGCAGTTACCCTTTTTTAATAAGTTTTCACCAGCGTCTTTATTGGCTTCTTCTAATCCCATTTTCCTGGCCAAAATTCTTATATTCGGCCCCACAAACCACAGCGGATGAGCTAGGATTCGCGGCACTCTTTTTCTCGAGCGATGAATCTCATTACCAACCATAACCGCATCTAAAGCAGTCACGCCAGAATGATTTGGCACAATCAATGCCCGGCCCTTCGCTGGCACGTTCTCAATACCCTCCACCTCGAGGCGAAAGTATTTACGCATAATTTCTAAGAGAAAAAGCGGAATTTCTTTCTTTCGCCCTTTCCCTTCAAAGAAGGATTTCATACGTTAGTAGTATAAATCTTTCTCGCCGGGAGCGTTATGGGAAAACTTATTTTGTCGATCGACCAGGGCACAACATCCACCACCGTGATGGTGGTAGATGCCGATTTACGGATGGTGGCAAAAAGCTCGACTGAAATTCTTCCTTCTTATCCGAAATATGGTTGGGTAGACCACGACTTAGATAAAATCTGGGCGGGCACCCTAAAGAGCATTGCGGCCGCCACCAAGAATATTGCCGTAAATGATATTGTTGGCATTGGAATCACCAATCAACGAGAAACCGTTGGTGCTTGGAATCGAATTACCGGGAAACCCTTTCATAACGCTATCGTGTGGCAATGTCGCCGGACTGCCGAACGAACCGAGTTGCTAAAGAATGATTCGGCACTGGTAGAAAAGGTGAAGCGTGTAACAGGGCTCGTGGTGGATCCCTACTTCAGCGGAAGTAAAATTGAATGGCTGTTGAAAAATGTTCCTGGTCTGGCTAGCAAGGCGAGCTCGGGAGAGGCAATTTTTGGCAATATTGATACCTATCTTTTACATCGTCTTACTGGCGGATCTACTTTTGCAACTGATGTGTCTAATGCTAGTCGCACGATGCTTATGGATCTCTGTACCCTGAATTGGAGCACGGACTTTCTACAATTATTTGGGGTGGCAGAGAAAGCTCTACCACAAATTTTGCCGTCGGCAGGTACCTTCGGGAAAACCAAGGGTTTAGGCGTGCTTCCTGATGGAATTCCAATTTGTGGAGTGCTTGGCGATCAACAAGCGGCGCTGTTCGGTCAGCTGTGTTTTGAGCCCGGAGACAGCAAATGCACATACGGCACTGGCGCATTTTTGATGTGTAACACCGGAGAAGAAATCGTTTATTCCAAACATGGATTGCTCACCACCGTGGCGTGGCAAATGTTTGGCAAAACAAGTTATGCCCTGGAGGGAAGTGCCTTTGTCGCCGGAGCCGCTGTTCAGTTTTTACGTGATAACTTAGGAATCATTCAGCGATCTTCCGAAATCGAAGCCTTGGCAAACTCCATCTCTCCAGAAGAAATGGGTGATCTTGTTTTTGTTCCGGCCCTCACCGGCCTTGGAGCTCCATACTGGGAAGCAAATGCAAAGGGTATGATCTACGGACTCACACGAGGAACGCAGAAGGCGCATCTTGCTCGCGCCGCCCTAGAAGGAATTGCCCTTCAAAATGATGACTTATTTTCAGCCATCGCTGAAGACATCCTACCCAAAAAGCTAAAGTCCATAAAGGTAGACGGCGGTGCCTCAGCCAACAATTTATTGGTACAGCTTCAGGCCGATCTCGCGGAGATTTCCATTCGCCGCCCACAGATTGTGGAAACCACAGCTCTTGGTAGTGCGCTTGCCGCTGGGCTAGCGGCGGGAGTTTGGCCAAATCAGGATGCCTTGAAATCCGTTTGGAAGCTGGATCGAGAATTTTTGCCAGCGCAGAACATTAGTCAGGTCGAGCAATTAAAGCGCAAATGGAAAAGGGCCATCAAGCAAGTGTTAGCCGAATAGCGCACACTAATATTTCCTCAGCGATAGACTGCACTTTCTGTTGGTTATCGTCGATGTCGACGTAATTTCCAAAGTGCCGCACTGTTTATTTCTGCTCATTCATTTCACCATTGCTGTTTTGGGAATATTTTCTAGAATGAACGAATGGCACTTGAGAGCCCCCTAAAAAAAGATGTGGAAAAGGCGAATCGCGAGCTAGATGTTCTGAATCGTCTGTATAATGTATACTTTCAGGGCGCCGAAGAAGATCCGCCTCGCCAACAGCGCAAACAGTTGGATGCTTTAGTCGCCAAAATTAAGAGTCAGGTCGCCTCGGCCACGAACGCCAGTGATAAGTTTATGGCCAACTCTTTTGTTTCCCGCTTTCAAACAATGGCTGGCAAATGGGATAAGCACATCAAAGGAATCGAAAATGGCACAATTCATCGCCCCAAAAAGCGGGAATAGGTCTTTGCCCGTTCACTAATCGTTCAGTAGAAAATTTCTGACTAGCCAATGTTTTTGTGATTATCCACATCGCCGCCCAATTTGGGACGGGTGCCGGTCGTGTCGGTGGTGACATCTAACATATCGAAAGACTTCTTTTTCGTTGATCGAGTCATCACGAAGGCCACGATCCCAATTACGAGAATAAGCGCCACATAGATGATGCGACGGAGGTTTGCAGTGTTCGAGAAGTCAAACATACCCCCGCTGCTCACTGTAGCTCCCGGCTGTTGTCGTGAAGCTGGTGGAGGAGTATCCATTTGTTGGGGCGGTGAGCTCTCTGTTACTGGAGACGACGGTGTGTAAGCGGGCGTTTCTGGAATTGGATCGGCTGGCGCGGCGGGTGATTCTGAGACCGCAGGCGCCTGACTATTCACGGGCTGTTCGGTCGGCGCGTCGGCTGGACGACCGGCGTCTGTAAGTGGCATCACCGGCTCCGCAGCCTCTTGCTCATTCACCACATTGGTTTGATCATTGGCTGGCGCTGAATAGCCAACATCTTGGTTGGCGGCCGGGGGATTGTTTCTTTCTCCTCTAATTGAGACCATCCCTCGTTGATAGGCTTTCAACTGAGTTCCGGATGGCACGCGATCATAGTTAGATATGGTATCGCGGTTCAAAAGATAAATTTCTGTCCAGTAACGGGTGGTGCCATACAAACGCTGCGATACCTCTTGCAGTGTTTCACCTGTACCAACGGTAACGGTTTCTTGGGCCAAGCCGGCCTTTTGAATTTTTTCGGCAAGTTGCGCCGGATATCGATCTAATAAATCCTTCGTCAGGTGCGTGGCCACAGGATTCAAGCGATCCATATCGAAATAAACTTTTTGATCCGTACGTAAACTGCCAACTCCTTGAAGGTCGGGGTTAAGGCGCACTAGCTCGTTGGCCAACTTTCGATTGCCATATAATGTATAGGCAACCCGACCGAGGCTTTCGCCACCAATGGGATTATAAAAGGGTGACGAGCCGTCTACGGCGCTTGCTACTGAAGCTACGCTCTCAGAAGAAGCGGCCTCGGGGGCAGTAGCCAAATCAGCGAATACTGCGGCATCATCGCCTACGGGCATTGCAATTTCTGCGGGATCAAGAAGGCTTGCTTCAGATTCTTCGATCGGAGGGAGAGTGTCGGAATTTTCCGACTGCGTGGCACAAGAGCTCACGATGCTGACAAGCAGCAGCGCGGACAGCGCCACCGCCACCTTGATCGT
>CAYZLH010000106.1:7595-7908 GCA_964478795.1 uncultured Bdellovibrionales bacterium
CAAAATATCCTGAGCTAAAAAAATTTCGTCTTAATTAAGGATAAACTTAAGAGATTCTTGAATACAAAGGATTTTTTTACCCTTTGGCGATTTGTCTAAGCTCGTCGAGAGAAACGACCTTTACGCCCAACTCACGGGCTTTTTCTAACTTGCTACCTGCCTCTTCGCCAGCCAAAACAAAATCTGTTTTCTTCGATACGCTGGAAGAGACCTTTCCACCGTGACTTTGAATCCATTCAGTGACATCTTGTCGTGAAATGCCCGCTATGGTTCCGGTGACGACAACTGTTTTTCCTGCGAGGCTGGAGGATGC
>CAYZLH010000107.1:0-4670 GCA_964478795.1 uncultured Bdellovibrionales bacterium
CAGAATATTTCTGCGGAGTATTGTGCAGCGCCGATGGTTGTTTCTGAATCGCATCTAGCGGAATGGGGTGGGGGGCGGGGTGATAACACGAATGCGTTTCCCCTGTTTGGAGGTAAATATTTGCATGATACCACTTGGCGAAGCAGAACGAGTTGCCGAATTCTTTTTTCAGCTTTTCGTGAATATCTTTAAGGTAATCGTACTCGGCTTCCATTGAGAGTGATTAAAGCAGATGTACCCAGAGAGAAAAAGGAAAAAAGTTCCATTGACCAATGTGCATCAAAGTCCGTAAACTAGGACGAAGAAAAAAATTTGAGCACGGAGGATCGATGAAAAAAATTGCGTCAGTTTTAGCTGTGTTAGCCTTAACGGGCTGCGTATCTAGTGGAAAACATAAGGCCATTGTTGGTGAATTGGAGAGTCAGCTGGCCCAAGAGCGTGCGGCGAACGAAGAAAATCAGAAGAATATGCAAGCCCTAGAGGGCAAATTGCTGAGCACCACCAAAGATCGTGGTCAATTGCAGGCTTCCCTGGAAGAGATGAAAAAGGCCATGGAAGAAATGAAGGCCCGTCAAGCGGAGCAGAAGAAGCGCTTGCAGGAATTCGCTGATCTTACGCGTCGATTCAAGAAACTCACTGATGCTGGAACGCTATCGGTAAAGATTGTCGACGGAAAAATGGTTGTTAGCTTAGGTTCTGACGTATTGTTTCCCGCTGGTTCGGCAAGACTCTCCAAAGAGGGTCTAAGTGCTGTAAAAGAAGTTACAGCGCATTTGGCCGGTTTAGCTGGGAAGAAGTACCAAATCGAAGGTCACACGGACAATATGCCCATTAGCACTCCCGTATTTCCCTCTAACTGGGAGCTAGCATCTGCCAGAGCCCTCAGCGTGGTAAAAATGATGATCGAGAACGGAATGCCTACGGATCGAGTGAGTGCGGCTAGCTACGCCGATACTCATCCTGTACAAGCTAACGATACCGCCGAAGGTCGCGCGGCGAACCGTCGGGTAGCCATCGTGGTGGTTCCGGACCTATCGTCTTTGCCAGGCTATGAGGAACTGCAAAAATACGCGCAGTAATCACGGAAGTACGCGTAAAGAGCAAGGGGGCACCATAAGGGTTGCCCCCCTTTTTTTTGCGGCGAGTTATTTGGTGGAATGAGGGCAGCAGGGCCTTAGGACCCTAATTTTCTTGACCAAATTAGGCCGTAGATTTACTTTGCCACTACTTTTGGTATCGGGGCGTGGCGCAGCCTGGCTAGCGCACTTGCATGGGGTGCAAGGGGTCGTGGGTTCGAATCCCGCCGCCCCGACCAATTTTCGCAAAATAAAAATTCAGTTCTCACAAAATATGAGAGCTGAATTTTTATTTTGCGGATTGGAAGGCGGTATTGGAGCTCTAGTGGGTTCACAATTCGGCTATGAGGGCCGAATTGCACGCGGAGCAAAGCGGAGCGCCCATTGGGGCGAGCATAGGATATGCGAGCTGAAATCCCGCCGCCCCGACCAATTTAAAGAGCTCATCACAATGTGGTGGGCTTTTTGTTTTGTCAGGTCGGTTAGTCAATTCACTTTGCTAATAAAGAGGCCAAATGAGCATTCGAATCAACGTGAACGCGCTCATTGTTCACGACGACAAAATACTGCTGATTCAGTTCGAAGACGAAAATGGGCCACACTACAACTTACCTGGCGGTGGGGTGGAGGTTGGCGAGTCTTTGCTAGGCGCCCTCCAAAGAGAGTGCTTAGAAGAGGCCAATGCCGATGTTAGCGTTGTCGATTTAGTTGGATCTTGGGAATATGTTCCAGAACTTCACGGAAATAAATTTGGCTCAAAACAGAAAGTAGGCTTCATCTTTCTATGTAGCTTAAAGCCCGGCTCTATTCCCACCGTGCCCGCAAATCCAGATCCAAATCAGGTGGCCGTCACTTGGATGAAAATTTCTGATTTGGAAAATTTACCGCGAAGCCGAAGGCATCCGATCTTTCCACAAATTGAAGAGCATCTGTTGGCAGCCATTCGCAGAAAATATCGGGCCTTTTTTGTTTCAGAAATTTAGGGTGAAAGATTTTTTTTGTCGAAGCCAACCTGAACGGCACCTTTGCCAAATATGAATAGCTCACACTCCCGATTTAGCACTTTATCAAATTTTGTTTTCTTACCAACCTGTGAAAATCCGAGTTTTTGCAAAATATGAATCGACTTTGAATTATCGAAATCTGTTACAGCCGCAATCCCCGGATAGTTTAATTTTTGCAATCCATGTTCGAGCAAAGTCCTAGCAATTTCCGTGGCTAATCCTTTTCCCCACTGTTCTCTCACCAACATAAAGCCAAGCTCAGGAACTTTGAATTCGGCTTTGATCAACATGAACCAACCCACAAATTCAAAACTGTCTTTGAGTTCTGCGGCCCAGATACCCAGCGGCGCTAGCTCCTTTTGTTTTTCGATCTGGGCGGTAAGTCGTTCTTTAATTTTTTCCTCGTCTAGAGGAACGCGCGAAGGTGTAAACCGCATTATTTCTGCATCTGACTCTAAGCGAATCATATTCGGCAAATCACTTGCACGAAAACGACGGAGTATTGTTCGGTCGGTTTGCAGATCGCTCATGAAATAAAACTACTACGAGAGATACGGAAGTGTCCATTCGCTGACGTCGCTTTAAAGACGAGCGGAGTTTCCAAAAATTGCTCGGCCATCAAATTATCGTCTAGCGATTCTCGATCCAATACCGTCTTTTACGTGGTTTATCCGGTGCCACATTGATCGTATTTTCTAAAACGCCGCCATTAGACTCGATGGTCTTTATCGAACCAAGATTGTCGTCGTCGCAGGTGACAAGTAATCTAGAAATCCCCAACGCTTTAGCAATGGGTAGCGCCAGTTCTAACATTTTTTTGGCATAACCTAAGCGACGATAGGGGGGTACCACGCCATAGCCGATGTGGCCGCCAACACTTAAGATAAAATCATTCAAAGAGTGGCGAATTGCCAATCGACCAACAATGACTCCATCCACAAATCCAAAAAGCGAAGTGTCTGGTACATATCCCGTAGGTAGATTTTCGCCCCGCTCGTTAGCTGCGAGTCGGTTCACATATTCTGCGAATTGCATTCCGGGTTTGTAATCTCGAACAAATACAAATCCCGACTGGTTATCCCATTGATCAACCGCCGCAAGGAAGGCCGCTTCGTTGCTTTTTGTTAATCTTCTCAGTTCGAGTTCAGGTATACGTTTCATTTGTATTTAACTACAAAGATGGCATGGCTGTCTTTACCAATCCAGGCGCTTTCCGTCACGAAAAAAACCGCCAGTTTCTTCGGTGCGAGTGGCAAATAAAATGCTTGCAACACCCTCGGACAATTCTCGATCGGCGCCGGAGCCGCCCATATCGGTTTTTACCCATCCGGGGCAAACGGAATTCACTTTGATGTCGGCCCCTCGCCATTCCTGTGAAAAGTTTTTCGTAAAGGCATTCATGGCGGTTTTCGATATTCGATAAGCCGCGTAGCCTGTGCCCATTTCAGAAAGTTGACCCATGCCAGAAGATACATTCACTACGTGGGCCCGACGCTTGGCCAAAAGGGGATGCAATAATTTAGTAAAATACATTGGGGCCAGCGCATTGGTTGTCACAGTATCTTGTAGAGACTGGTAGTTCCAGCCTTCACGGTCTAACAACACCCCCGCATTATTGACTAATACATCGATTCCATCCGGGCAAAGCGCAACAATTTTTTTCGCCGCCTTTTCGATAGAGTCACTTTTTAACAAATCTAATTCAATCGGTGTGGCTCGAAATTCTTTGGCCTTAGTTGATAGTTTTTCGATATTTCTTCCCAGCATGATCACATGAAAACCTTCTTTCGCTAAAGCCTCCGCTGTTCCCAGTCCTAGTCCCCGAGAGGTACCTGTAACAACTGCTATTTTTCCTGTGATCTTTTCCATTTTATCTCCATGTGATTTTAAGGCCAAATTCTGCGCACTAGTCGATTTTTATTACTCTATTTCTATAGATGAATATTGGCACCATTTCACTCTTTTGTGAATGAAATCCTAAACCCCTTATCTAGTAGTAAATGAAGTCTACCGCGTTCAATCGAAATTATTTTTAACGGTATCGTTCGTTCTTGAGTTCGCTTTTTTATCTGCAATAGCCGGGCCTCGAGATTCTGTAATTCTATCTTAGCGAGAAGAGATAATAGGCTAGTTGATCGCGCGTATTTTGCAGCAATTTGTTCTCGTAAACGTCAACAAAAAGGAAAAAATATTTCCCTTCTTTTTCGATTTTAGCTTGGCCATTTTCTTGGCAAACCAGTTTCCAAGACGAATTGGCGACGTCCTCCTTGGTTAACATGATTCTAGATCCGGGTTGATCTGCAAGAGTGCGCTCAAAGTCGCGGAAGTCTGCTAAGCTCAATCTTCTGTCGCCAGAATAGAGTTGTAGTTCACAATTTCCGGAATCGTTTTTTAGGCTGGTCAAATAGAATTGAAAAATTTCCTGGGCAACTTTTTTTCGCCCCTCTTTTTCCAAAGGACCCGATTGTTCCGTAAGACGAAATAAAATGTGCTCATCGAAAACCATATCGGCGGTATCACGAAAAACATACTGCTTGCCGGTATGTTCGCTTTCACCGAGAGAGAGTTGTCCCAAATTTCGGGAAGAAAA
>CAYZLH010000107.1:4680-7880 GCA_964478795.1 uncultured Bdellovibrionales bacterium
AAAATATTCATTGATACAGCCCAGGCCCGGTCCGGCCAAATTCGCGTGCATGGTTTTGGTGACTTCCATTGGGCAAGCAAAGGAGGTGAGGGGCAAGAGCAAGAGAAGTAGTGAATTCATGGCAATCCTTGAGCTTAGGGAGCGTTTGCGATGCGGCATGTTATAATAAAAGCATTTCTGTTGCAATCGGTAATTGCGTCATATCTATTCGTAATTACTGGAGATTATCTTTCCCTGGAGACCCCTGGGGCAAACTCAGCAGAAAATTGGGCGGTGGACGTCGGAGCGGCCATGAGCAAATCTTCAACTTCTAGTCCCAGCCGAAAGATCTCCTCAACAGACAAAAATGAGTGCGGGGAAACAGTCGTCACTTTTAGTCCATTGCTGCTAAGGCGACTGGCAAAATCTCTCCCATAGACACGCAAATGATCTTCACGGCCAAAAGCAAGCAAACGCTCTTGCGGCGACTGCTTGGTCGAATCTTCATAAGTTTTTTCGCGATACCCATCTAGAGGTACGCCCACATAGGCCCATCCGTCTGGGTGCAATACTCTGGCGATTTCCCGCATCGCTTTTTGATCATCATTTACATGTTCCAATACGTGGCTACAAATCACAGCGTCGAAGGTATGGTCCGCGAATGGTAATTGTTCTAAGCTACCGTGAATATCGACACCAGAGCGCTTTTGATCAAACGTAACAACCAGGGCGGCGTTCAGAGCCCTCAACTTTCTTGAAATCGCATTTTCTGGGGCCACGTGGAGGATTTTTTCCGAACGTAAACGCTGACGGAAAAATTTCTCCAAATAAATCGCCAGTAAGCGATGCCGTGGATGCGACTCGCAAAAAGGACATACTACTTTACGATAATTGGCATCGTAATCGAGCCAAAAAGGAACTGCACGGTGACAGCAGGAACAAAAGTGAGGGTGCGATACGAAATATTCAGTGGCCTGGGTAAATATTCCCACGGGCACTTTAGCGGCCTTTCGCGCAAGTAGTCGGCCAGCTCTACTGAGAAAAATCGAATTCTTCACAAAAACAGGGTACTAGAAAATTCCATTGGCCCAAAGAGAATTTCTTGACCGTAATTGCATTCCAACGGCACGAGCAGCATTATTACAGAAGTGAAAAAGCATTTTCTTAATTTCATTTTTACATTTATTTTTTCCTACTTTGTTTTCGCGGCATTTACCGGATTATGGCTACCTTCGGGTCCAAAGGATTTTGGAAGAGATATAGAAATTTATCTATTGCTGGCCTCCGGCTCTTTTTTTTTGGCTTTCGCTAATTTAGTCTTTGTTCTGCTCTCTAAGGATGAAAGGGAGAGTAGAGTGGATGAATTTGGACTTGAGATTCTCCAGACCGGCTCACTGTTTATTCAGTCCATTCACTTATTCAAACGCATTATATTTTTGCCACTTTGGTTTGTGCTATTGGCCTACGGAGCCGCCGAACTCTATTTGTTTAGGGCGTTTCCCTTGGTTGGGCTCCTATTGGTTATAGCTGCTCAGTTCATTTGGATTCTATGGCGACGTAGGCTCTTTCGATTTTCTGACTCAAAAGCAGTGTCCATTCCTCTCTACACTCCATTGAGAATTATTCTTCGTTGCATTGATCTTGCGGGATTCTTAATGATGGTCTCCATGATTGGGGTGATTCGGGAATACGCATTTATTCAGGCGCCGTCTTTGCTTATGGGTATTTCATTATTTTTGTCATTGGGAATGTTGGCTTGGAATTTTGGTGGTTTAAGAGGGGTGTTACGGATCGATTTGCCACTTCTATTGGCACCGCTCTTTCTGTGGATTACTGTAGTAATCGCAGTGCTCAATTTTGCATTGGATTTTTCTGACCCAATTCAAGTTGTGAAAGTGTCTTATCAAGATTGCCCTGGGATTAACAATCGCCTGATCACGGTAGGTGGAAAGGAAATTCAAGGTCCATTGCCAGACGAGCAATATTATGGATGTCAGATCATGGCCAATTGGTCAGGTGTGGAAACTCACACGAATATCACTCTGTTGCGTCACCGGGGTGGAGTTGGGGTTTCCTGGCTGTCCTATGAGAAAAATAGGGCTGAGTGATAAGTTACGATTCAGTCACGTTTTTTGTCGACGAAATTCTGTAATCAAGTTACATCTCTCTTATGAATGCGCTAGTTATTTTGTTTACATTTTTGTTCACTTCACCATCCATGTCCGCAGAGCCAAAGGTAATAATGAAGTGTTTTGGCTCGTCTCCCAAATTTTCAAACCCTTATTTTGAGCTTTTCCTAAATGAAGAGGGTAAATTGTCTAGTGCTTATACTATGGGTAGGGCGCCAATTTATTTCCCCACTTGGACGACGGCCGGTCAGGTGACTACCCCACCAGCCCGATTTGTAAATCTGTTGAACGGCTTGAATGCTTTTCGCGATACCGGGATTGATCCCGCTAAAGTTAAGTTGTTCCAGAATATTTTTGTCGATGGTAGCAACACCTTTGCTGTAGAGGTTTGGAAGCTGATGGACGAAAAGCAGAATCTAATCGGTTGGGTGGCTCATGCTTATCGTGAACTCATTGGTTGCTATTGAGCGTTAATTTCCCCAGTTACTTTAAGGGGAATCAGTTTGAAAATCTTTAGAAACTAGCTAAGTTAGTGAGATGGCAAGTTCTCCCAAATGTATGGCCCCCTGGGTGCATTCTTTCGTACACACGTCCGGAGAGCGTGGGCTTTGCTGTGTATCCGAGCGTTTTCAGAATGAAGAAGGCGATTTTTGGAATTCTACTTTTTTACGGGATGTGCGTCGCCAATTATTGGATGGGAAACTTCCTAGTGCCTGTTCATTTTGCCAGCACTCTCAAACGCCAATGTATCTTGATTTCAACCGAAAGTATGGCCACTTAATTGATGACCTAATGCGGGCGACAGATAGTAATGGGCACGTTCACGTTCGCCCGATATCTTTTGATCATCGTAGTTCCTATATATGTAATTTTAAATGCCGAATGTGCAATGCTGAGTATTCCTCTAGTCGGAAGAAAGAACAAATCGAACTACAGGGGATAGATTCTCTCAAAAAGTGGCTGCGCCCTGAAAATGAATCGTCAATACATTCATTTCATCGTGATTTTACGCAAAGAGAATTGCTCACTGCTATTCAGGAAAGGTCGGTAAGAGAAATATATTGGGCTGGAGGCGAGCCATTGTTAAACCCC
>CAYZLH010000108.1:0-7875 GCA_964478795.1 uncultured Bdellovibrionales bacterium
TGGCGTAAGAATCACGTAACCCCAACGCAAATCCGCGCAAAAAATCAACTTGCCATCGAATCCCAACTTCCCGAACTTTGGCGCTGGGTAGAAAGTCATCTACACCTTGCCCATCAGGAAAATTAGCGTTTAATTAAGTCGGCTTTGGCCACTTTTCGACCGGGACACTTCTCCCCAGCTGGATAGTCATCGACAAAATCCAACGCCAGATCGCGAATTTCAAATATCGCCTCTTCTTTGGCACACCCGTCCATCTGATAAAAACTCAGCGAAATTGTTTCTGGCAATTCCGTAAAGAAATCTTTGTGCTCCACCACTACAGTCACTTTGTTGTTGGCCTCTCGCTTCAACTTCACAATGGGGGGCTCTTTCGGCAAAACGCGACACTCGTCAATCTTGCGCTCTCCATCAACGAATACTGTGAGACGATTGGGGGGAGGAGAGGAAAATTGCACGGATACTTGATGAAACGAAGTTGGATTCGTTTTTGGACAAGTCACCTGTTCCTCGTCTTTTTTGTCCCGAGGATTACCGACGCGATTTAAGGAATTCCCACAACCAACGAGAACGGCCACTATGAGCAATAATTTCCACATAGAAAAATCCTAAGCCAATCTATTCAGCATTACAATTTGCCTTTTCCGCTTCTTCAGGTAAATTTTTTTTATGAATACCCTAACCTTCGTGTTCACCGCGTTGCTTTTGGCCTCCTGTGTGGGAGGCACCCTTCGAGCGAAAAATGAATATGAAGAATATCCTCTACGCCAGGCTTCGGCCAAAGAAGGGCGAGTTCTAAAGCGCTGTTTACTAGCAGCCTACGAAGCGCAGTTGGACCATCGAGAAAAGACGGGCGAATACTACCGTCGCGCACGTGAACTTCCCATTGGCAACAATTGCGATGATCTCCAAGTAGGCCAGAAATTTACCTCTGATGGATTTGAAATTATTGCTCAATTTCATGAAGGTGAATCCACGGTACGTTGGTCAGTGAATCAAGACAAAGTCGTGGAAGAACATTATGAAGAAGGCGGAGACGAAATGGAGTTTGGTCTTTAGATTCCCGCCTTTCGAATTGTAAAATCTTTTTACACCTGTGCATCCCCACCTCGGTAGATTCCCAATCTCTCCTACTTAAAAGCGTGATTAAACTCTGGCCTATTCATTGCAAATCAGGGGGGGCATGAAAACCTATAGCCCATTTCTGTTGTTGGTAATTCTCGCTGGCTGCGGTCAGATTCAATCCGAGCGCAAAGACACCGGCTTAAGCGCCATGAAAGTACAAGTAGGGGCCCGCCTCTCGGCTCAGGAGTTCGCCAATCACTGTGCAAACAAGCCGGGCACCATGCTGAGTAACAACACCTGCGCATACGAAATTTATCGAAATACGATGCTTGATCAAGCGTCGGCCACGATGACGGAATCAATCGATTACCCGTTGAAAGAAATTCCCAGCGGTTCGGCCGTTTATGCTGTCGGATCAGTAGCGCCCGCCAATACCGTAGAAATACTAGTGGGGGGGGCCGTTCATAGCGGAGTACCGAGTGCTAAGCCCGTTACCACTAATGGTGGAATGCTGGCCTACCGCTTTCGGCCTGGACAATTAAGCCGCGTGCAACTCTATGTATATGCCTGTTACGACAACGCGCTGAACACCGTTCGTTGTGTTTACTAATTCCATCCGACCTTCGTAGTCGGCATTTTGGCGATCTAAACCGAAGTCGGCGGTAACGCAGCCAGTACCGCCCTTGAGTATCGCTAAAAATCCGGCTAACCTGGGGGCATGAAGAAACTCCTAATCGTTTTCGCCATGATTCTTGCTAGCTGCGGTCAATCACCAAAATCCGAAGAAGATCCCTTCGCAAAAACAGACCAAGGACAAAAAGACAAGCCGGGTATGACTCAACGGGGCTTCGAGGAAAAATGTGCGCGAACTCCCGGCGGTTCCTTTAAATTAAATAAAACTGTTTGCTTCCACACTCCATATAAGCTCGTGCTTTCCAAGGCCGACCTCGACGAAAAATTTAAAGGTGGAGACGTGCTAGATCTTTTTGTGGGCAATGTGGCCGAAGGCTCGGCAATTTGGGCTGAGGTCAAAGGGGGATTCCGCGTGAATTTCTTTTTAAACGGTGGTCCCTATGATTCCGTGGAAAACAATCTAATGTCGCCTAGACGAATCTCGGCCGGAAGAGTCACCGCACGAATTGTCAGAGCTTCTTATGAATCTTTCATGGTATTCGTGGGCGAATGCTTTGATCGTACTGGTGGAATTCCCTGCGATAAGATTGGTTTGTATTAAGAGGCTCGCGCTCTTCTTTTGAAAGACTTTAATTAAGACCATTTCGTTGAAATGGTAATAGCTAGGAAATTTCGATTACTTTTGGTTCTTCTTGGCTTTACCCAAAAGCTCTTTGACCAGCTGACTATGGAAGACTTCGGGCTCCATTTCACCTTCGCCGTAAAGACGATAGTAAAGGTAATTATTGCGGAGAATGGAAACTACATAGTCCCGGGTTTCCATATAAGGAATTAAATCATTCCACAGAAGTAGATCTTTCGTACGATCGGGATTGCGCTTCAGCCAGGATTCGACTTTGTGGGGGCCAGCATTATATGCGGCCAGTACTAATTCGGCGCTGCCGTCGAATTTTTTGCCTAACTGTAAGAGATACTTTACACCCATGGCGGTGTTTTGTTTCTCATCGAGCAACTTACGGTGACCTTGGCTGGCCAATCTACGGGCGGTTTGCGGAATGATTTGCATCAAGCCTTTCGCTTTGGCCCGGGATACAGCGCGAGGATCAAAAGCACTTTCCTGACGAACTAAGCCCAGTACGAGAAACGTATCAATCTTTCCTCTACTGGTTTCGTCGATCAGCGAAAAATATGGACGTGGATAGAGTAACTTCAGGCCCTCTTCATTTAAACTTTGGGGATTTTTGCGAAAGAAGCCAAACAACATCGAAATATTGCTGCGATACATTCCCGAGGCGATTTTCAAAGTGGAGATGTAATGAAGCACTTCCACGTCGAGTTCTTCTTCATTGGAGCGTACGATCCAGCTGGCCCACTTAGCTACGGCGGAAGATTTTTTGAAGAGATACATGGCCTCCAGCCAACGAATCATTCGATTGAGCTCAGGATCGTCGGCCACTTGCCGTTTCATATCGCCCATTTTTCGTTGCGCGATCATTTCCATCGGATCCTTGCCGAGGGAAACAGAAGATTCAATTGCATAAAACGAAAGTGGGAATTTCGTTTGCAGTTCGGTCCAATAGGTATTCTCTTTCGGCTTACCTTCTACTTGCTCCAACTGGCCCAACCAGTACAACACCCGATACTGTTCACTAGAAATCTTGGCGTTTTTGGCCGTTAAAAGGAGCTCCTTCGCGCGGACTCGATCTCCCTCGTACAGGGAATAAAGACCTTGTCGCAAATATAAGCGCTCGTAGGAGGCACTGGTTTCTTGCAGACAAGGGCGTGCATGATCAAAAAGTTGTTTCGCCCGAGCCCTAACGCCGTCGACTGGAAAGTACTCCTCCGACTCAACCACTAAAGCTGCGGATAAATTGCGCGGACAAGAGGTGGTGGTCAAACTCAAATTGGTGAGTCGGGCCAACTCGCGTTCGCTGTCTACGCGAATTCCCGAAAGTACTTGGCGAAACTCCATCCCCTGCACTTCCGCTAAATTCTTTTCGGTCACCTTAAACGGTCTTACTCGTCGCTTCGCTCTCAAACGCTCACGCTTGGCATCGGCCGCCTGCTCCTGAAAGTCCTTCACTAGGCGACAGCTCTCTTCATCTTTTACACAAAGCCTTTTCAACGCCTGACTCGCACTTCCCTGAGAAAGTGCGAGGGCAAAATCATCTACGGATTTCGCAAATTCCTTGGGCTTGTGGCCCAATTCTAAAGCAATGGCCTCAGGAGTGGGCATCTGTAGCCCAGAAGGCAAAGTGGCATCGGCGGCCACCGCCTTTCCTGAAGAAAGGAAAGCCAGGGTTACAAATCCCAAAAGAATTGATAAAGTATTACCTTGCAAGGCGGTCAGCCTCCTGCTGAAAAAAACAAGGTGCCCAAACCTTAGCACCTAAAAAAAGGATAACGGTTTTTTCGAAGAAATGAAATCGCAAATGGAAGTCGTAACTCTAGGAAATGGCCAACTCGGTTTAATGCTGGGAAGAGCAGCAAAAAAGCTGCAGATTCCTTTTGCCGCACTTTCCTTACCTGAGGCCTGGAGTTGGATAAATAACCGCACAGATTTTGCAAACGTTTTGGTCACATTTGAACAGGAACACGTCGACGAAAAGCTCTTGCAGGAAATCGAAGCCAAGGGTTGCGCTAGTTTTCCTTCGTGGAAAAGTTTTTCCATTTTAAAAAGCAAATTAGCGCAAAAGAATTTTCTCCAAACCCAAAAATTGCCCACCAGTGAGTTCCTCCCGGCTCAACCATGGTCTGCCAAATGTGATGATTTTATTCGGGCTAATAACGGGGCCGTTTTGAAATCCGGACGTGGCGGTTATGATGGCAAGGGCGTCTGGACCATTGACGCAAACGGTCATTCGCGCGATGGTGCCGCTCAGGCGGTGGCGGCAAATTTGGAACAGCCTTACCTCGAGCAAAAGATTACCTTCGATTTCGAACTGGCCGCTGTAGTTTGTCGATCGGCAAACGGACAAATCGAACTTTACCCGACGGTAAAAAGTCGCCAACAGGACGGAATCTGTTTCCAGGTAGAATACACTGCGGAATTTGCCCAAAGTCCGCTGGCCAAGGAGGCGGGGAAAATCGCCACCAAAATCGCCGAGGCTCTGGACTACGTGGGCGTACTAGCGGTGGAGTTTTTTGCCAAGGGGGATCAACTCTACGTGAATGAAATTGCTCCCCGAGTCCACAACTCTGGACACTTTACTATCGACGTATGCGAAGGGTCCCAATTTGAAAACCATCTGCTGGCCGGTTTAGGCCTGCCCCTGCGCAAAGCAGAACCCACTCACCGCGCCGCCCTGATGGTGAACCTCTTATGGCCCGAGGAGACCCATGATTTCGCCTCGCTCTACACTCGGCTGACCTGTGGACCGCAATGGCCCGAAAATGCCAAGTTGCACTGGTATGGCAAATCGGAAGCACGGCCTCGTCGAAAAATGGGGCACTTTACGATTTACGGAAACGATCTAGCGAAATGCCAAGAAGAAGCCGAGCAAATTCTTGCTTCTCGCTGGGCCTGAAGGTAAGCAAAAGAGATGAAAAAACAAGCCTTAGTGGGATTAGCAATGGGCAGCGACTCCGATTGGCCAGTGCTTAAGGAAGCAGCTGAAATGTTAGAGTTTTTTGGCATTTCCCATGAAAAAAATGTGCTTTCCGCCCACCGCACCCCGGAAGATATGGCCAAGTACGGCAAAGAGGCCTCGGAACGCGGCCTAAAGGTGATTATTGCCGCCGCAGGAGGAGCCGCCCACCTACCGGGAATGTTGGCCGCCTTTTCAGCTGTGCCAGTGATTGGAGTGCCGATCCCCAGCAAATATTTAAATGGAATGGATAGTTTATTATCCATCGTGCAAATGCCCAAAGGCGTGCCTGTGGCTACCGTGGCCATTGGTGGTGCCGCCAATGCCGGGATTCTTGCGGCACAAATTCTTGGTGCTTTTGATAAAAATTTGCACAAAAAAATCGTAAAATTTCGAGAGAATCAAGCCAGCGAAAGCAGAAAGAAAAATAAGGGAATTCGATGAGCGTTTTTTTTGCGATCTTGTTGAGCGGGGTCATCATGGCCTCAGAAACTTCGGAAATTTCCGTGGCAGAGTTGTGTTTTCAAACTTTGAAGACGTTGCCCGGCAAAGTGAAAGAGGATTCGCTAAAGCAGGCTTGTGACAAGGCGGTTGCTCTGCCAAATTGCGTTAGTGAAAAGGGTGTAAAGATCTATCACTTTGATCGTGCAGCGAAAGCTGACGAAAAAGAGTCCCGAAAAATTTTAGTATTTTCCCTGATCCATGGCGACGAATTCCCTTCGGGGACAGTGGCTCGATCATGGATGGAAAGGTTGACTGTGATTGAACCGCGCAATCATTGGCGCGTGGTGCCAGTATTGAATCCCGATGGTCTGAAAAATAAAACACGGGTAAATGCTAACGGCGTGGATGTAAATCGCAACTTCCCCACAAAAGATTGGGAAGAAAAGGCCATCAAATACTGGGAGAAAAATACTAAGAAAGACAAGCGCCGATTTCCTGGCAACAAACCCGCTAGCGAAAAAGAAACTCTCTGCGCCATGGCTCATATCGACGATTTCAATCCCGATCTCATCCTATCGATCCACACGCCCTATAATGTATTGGACTTTGATGGTCCCAAAATTTCACCCCCTGCATTTCACATCCCCTGGAAAAATTTGGGGAACTATCCCGGAAGCCTAGGGCGCTATATGTGGGTGGATCGCTCCAAGCCCACCCTGACCATTGAGCTGAGCGGCAATCATGTGCCAGAAAAATTAGAGCAGTTTGATAAACTGCAAGATATCACGGGCGATATCGCCATCAAGGCCGAAAAAATTCTCAAAGGAAAAGACGAGAAAAAAAAGACACCTAAAACCAGCGCTAACCCATGAAGGATCTGAAAAACCAAAACTCTCCGGAAATCCCTCCCCCCAGCGCTGGCGCGGAATTGGGAAAGAAGATTCTTTTATCGCTAGAAACCAAACGGCTCATTGGCCAAATGGAAAAAGAGGTGGAAAACCTCGATTGGGAAGTGACGGACCGTTTCGGCACCGTTCCCAAAATCGCAGGCCCCGCGGTGCACTTGCTTTCGGCCGGGGGCAAACGAGTGCGCCCCTTGCTTGTGTGTTTGTTGGCTCGCGCGCTTTCCGTGCCCTTTGAAAAACTGCACAAATGCGCCGTGGCCGCCGAACTCGTGCACACCGCCACCTTACTTCACGATGATATTTTGGATGGCGCCACCACGCGCCGTGGCCGTATTACGGCCCACTTGAAGTACGATGCCCACACCGCCATTCTCTCGGGGGATGCCTTACTCTCCAAAGCCATCTCTGACATGGCCGAATTGGGAGATCCTGAAATCTTAAAGCGTTTGGCGCTTACGGTGCGCGAATTAGTAGAGGGCGAATGCCTGCAGGCCGATCTCATGGGCAAGGTGCATGGCGATGTGGAAGCCGTGCTAGAAGTGGCGCGCCGAAAGACGGCATCGCTCTTTGCCTGGTGTGGCTGGGTGAGCGGACATCGGGCCGGCGCTTTTGCTGAAGAACTCTTCCGTTTCGGCACGCATCTCGGCTTAGCTTTCCAGATTCTCGACGATATTCTCGATTGGGAAGGAAAGAATACGGGCAAGCCGCCCTACCAAGATTTGTACGAGAGTAAATTAAACGTAGTAGCCACTCGGCTCGTGCAGAAAAGCTCGCAGGCCGCCAATCTTTTAGAGGCTGCTTTTCGCGGAGCTGATGCTGAAGGGTATATCGCCGAATACGAACGCTATGGCAAAGAGTTACAGGCACTACCAGAATATGGGGAAGCGATCGCCTGGGCCCGGCAAGAGGCCAAAGAACATAGTGCATTTGCCTTGGCCTATTTGGAAAAGCTCCCCACCTCTGAATGGCGGGAACTTACGAAACACCTCACCCACTCACTTTTGGAACGCATGAAATGATTCGCGTGATGGATAGCCATTCACCGGTGGTGTCGCAAGTGCTGCAAGACTATCGTGTGCAGGAAAATGGTCAACGCTACTGCGTGCGCGTAAAGGGTGAAGGAAAGTTCGTTTCCTCAGCGTTTCCGGAATTTGCTCAGGCGGGAAAAATTCTTCTCGAGTTTATCCCCGAAGAAAAACATGAACGCCCAAATATTCTTTGGCGCTGGCTGTTGGCCCTTCGAG
>CAYZLH010000109.1:0-7872 GCA_964478795.1 uncultured Bdellovibrionales bacterium
TTCTTCGGCCCAGTTTGGTATATGGCCTGGTTGCTCTTGCCGATTGAATTGATTTCGCACTTTGTTCGTCCGTTTACCCTGGCCCTACGTTTGAAGGGAAACATGGCAGGTGATCATACGGTTCTTGCGGCGTTTACCTCGATGGCTCCTTATGGAGTGCCGGTGCCGGTTTACTTTCTAGGTCTGCTTGTTTGTTTTTTACAGGCCTTTATTTTCGTAATGCTTTCTATGGTCTATATTTCTATGGCCAAAGAAAGCGATCACCACTAAATTTCGTTAAACCAAAAGGAGAGATAAAATGAAAAAAATTAACTACTTGTTCGGAGCTGCTGCTGCATTCTTGATGCCTGCTATGGCTTTCGCTGAAGAAGCTGCTGCTGCTTCCGCTGATCGTCCCTACTATGCAATCGCGAAAGGCTTTGCAGTGGGAATCGCCGCTCTTGGCTGCGCATTGGCTCAAGGAAAGATCGTAGGAACCGCTGTTGACGGGATCTCCCGCAACCCAGGCGCTTCTGGCCAAATCTTCACCCCCATGCTTCTCGGTGTTGCCTTCGTAGAGACCCTTTTGATCTTTACGTTGTTCCTCTCCGGCATCAACGCTTAATCGTTTTCCAAAACGGATACGAAAAGGCCTGGCATTCGAGTTTCGAAAGCTAGGCCTTTTGCTTTTTTAGTGGCCACATGAAGTGAGTGAGATCGTTGGGCGAATGATCCTATGAGCGATTCGCTAAATATGGGGCCAAAAATTTTGCTGTATAACCGCGATTGGTTTTGATTACTTCTTCCGGAGTACCGGAGGCAATAATTTCTCCGCCGCCCTTACCGCCCTCGGGGCCCAAATCGATCAGGTAGTCGGCGTGCTTCAAAATATCAAGATTGTGCTCGATAACTAAAACAGTATTGCCCTGGTCGACAAGGCGGTGAATTACGCTTAAGAGCTGGGTTATATCTTGGAAGTGTAATCCCGTAGAGGGCTCATCGAGGATGTACATCGTTCTTCCGGTAGGTCGTTTGCTGAGCTCTTTAGAAAGCTTCATGCGTTGAGCCTCTCCTCCTGAGAGCGTAGTGGCCGACTGACCGAGGGTCACATCTCCCAAACCAACATCGGATAAGACGCGAAGAAATTTTTCAATGGAAGGAACGTTCTCGAAAAACTTTAATGCCTCTTCGATGGGCATTGCCAAGACATCGGCAATATTTTTCCCCTTGTACCGCACGCTCAAGGTCTCACGATTGTATCGTAGACCATTGCAAGCGTGGCAGGGCACATAAACATCTGGCAGAAAGTGCATCTCAACTTTTATGGCGCCATCTCCCTCACACAGCTCACAGCGCCCGCCTTTCACGTTAAACGAAAATCGGCCGATATCGTAACCGCGAATCTGAGCATCTGTAGTTTGCGCAAAGAGCGTGCGAATTTGCGTAAACACGCCGGAGTAAGTGGCGGGGTTTGACCGCGGGCTTCGCCCAATGGGCGATTGATCGACGTGAACTACCTTATCTAGGTGCTGATCGCCAGAAAGCGCTGAAAATGGTGCCGTCGCCGCTGCGGACCGATATAATTTCTGTTTAAGTGCCGGGACCAAGGTGTCAAAAATTAAAGTCGACTTTCCGGAGCCCGAAACGCCCGACACACAAATTAAATTCCCGAGCGGAATCTTTACCGAGACGTTCTTTAAATTATTTCCCGTGCATCCAGAAATTTCGATCAAGCGAGAAGGGTCAATTTTTCGGCGTTGTTTGGGAACGGGAATTTGGTCATACCCTTGCAGAAAACGGCCCGTCGGAGATTTTGGGCTTTTGGTTACTTGTTCTGGAGTGCCTTTAGCCACGATCTCGCCACCCAACTTACCGGCGCCGGGGCCCATATCTACCACAAAATCGGCTTGCTCAATGGTGTCGCGATCGTGCTCCACCACAATTACGGAGTTGCCACGATCGCGGAGCTCTTTTAACGAGTCAATGAGTTTACTGTTGTCGCGCTGGTGTAAGCCAATAGAGGGCTCATCAAGCACATAAAGCACGCCAACCAAAGAGGCGCCAATCTGCGTGGCCAAACGAACTCGTTGGGTTTCTCCGCCAGACAGCGTGGTGGTGGAACGCGATAAATCTAAATAATCCAAGCCGACATCAATGAGGAAGCCGATGCGCGAACGAATTTCTCGCAACAAAACATCAGCTACTGTGGCGTCATTGCCAAAGAGTTGAACCGATTGGAAAAAAGCCAAAGCCTCGCGCAAGGGTAATGCGCTTGCTTCCGCAATCGATTTCCCCTCGATTTTAAAGGCCAAGGATTCTGGTTTTAGCCTAGCCCCAGCGCATTCCTCACAGGGATTCCTCGAGATAAACTGCTCGAACTCTTCTTGGTCATCTTCGTCGGCAATTTTTCTTTTCTTCTCAAAGTCTTTCAAGATGCCGTCAAAGGCCCGCTTGGTCTTGTAGTTAGATTGCTTTCCTTTAAAGGCGAACTGAATTTCTTCCTTCCCCGTGCCGTAAAAAAGGATGTCTTTAATTTTCTGCGGAAGTTCGAGGTAGGGTTTCTGTAAATCGAATTTAAAGTGTTTTGCCAGTGCATCCAGCGCTTGAAACTCATAGGAAGGATTGCCGGGCACGGGTTTTCCCGACCAGTTTTCGAGCGCGCCATCAAGAATGGAAAGCGTGGGATCATTGAGGATGAGGTCGGGGTTAAATTCATATAGATAGCCTAGGCCATTACAATTGGGGCAAGCGCCGACCGGCGAATTAAAGGAGAAAAGTCTTGGCTCTGGTTTCGGTAAGCTGAACCCGGAAATAGGGTCCGATAGACCGGTCGAAAAGGTGAAGGATCTTACTTCATCTTCTTTGATCGATTCGACCAAAATGTTACCCTTAGAGGCCTTAATGGCCTGGTCCACCGCTTTGGCGATTCTTCCGCGATTTTCTGTTTTCAAAAGTACGCGGTCGATCACGATGGAGATCGAATTCTTCTTTTGTCGATCGATTTTTAAGTCGTCGAAAATATCAAAAGTATTTTGATTGATGCGAATTTTTGAAAAGCCACTTTTTCTGGCCAATTCAATTTCTTTGGCGTGTTCGCCCTTTCTGGCGATCACTATAGGCGCGAGAATTTGGATTCTTGCCCCCTCATCTTGCTCCATGATCCGATCAACGATTTGTGCCGGCGTTTGAGTTTGTAGCTTCTTTCCTTGTAGCACCGGTTTGGCTACTTTCGCCCAAAGAAGCCGCATATAATCGTAGATTTCAGTGATGGTGCCCACGGTGGAGCGCGGATTTAAGGAGGTGGTTCTTTGCTCGATGGAAACCGATGGAGCTAAGCCCTCGAGAGAATCCACGTCGGGTTTGTTCATCTGTTCGAGAAATTGCCGGGCATAGGCAGAGAGGCTTTCTACATATCTTCTTTGTCCCTCGGCATAGATGGTGTCAAAGGCCAGAGAAGATTTTCCGGAGCCCGAGAGGCCAGTAATTACCACCAAGGAATTTTTCGGAATATCGATATCGATATTCTTCAAATTGTGTTCGCGCGCGCCACGAACAATGATGGTTTTTTCCAAATTCGGCATCTGGTTCTTTTCCTTGCCTGAAAGATGACTAGAGATGGAGGCCAGCTTTACGAGCTTCAGCTTCGATAATGTTTCGAATCTCTTTTAAGCGAGAGGGATTTTCTGCCTCAAAGCGCATCACAATTACTGGTTGAGTGTTGGACGCGCGCACCAGACCCCAGGCGTCACCGAACTCCACGCGAACCCCGTCGATTTCGTTGGTTTTATATTTTCCGTGAAAGGCAGCGCGAATTTTTTCGATAATGGCAAATTTTTCGCTGTCATCACAGTCCACACGAATTTCTGGGGTGTTGACTGATTTGGGCAGCCCGGATAACAAATCGGAGGCATTGCCTTTTGTTTCCGAAAGGATCTCTAAAAAGCGGGCACCGGCGTAGATGGCGTCATCAAATCCAAAAAAGCGATCGGCGAAGAAAATATGACCGCTCATTTCTCCGGCGAGCTTGGCCCCGGTCTCCTTCATTTTTGATTTAATAAGTGAGTGTCCGGTTTTCCACATTAGGCCATTACCGCCATGTTTTTGAATATCGTTATAGAGACGATGGGAACTTTTTACTTCAGAGATGATGGTGGCGCCGGGAAAAGATTTCAGCACCGAACGGGAGAAAATCACCATGAGCTCATCGCCCCAGAGAATCTCCCCTTTTTCATTCACTACACCAATACGATCGGCGTCTCCGTCAAAGGCAATACCAGCATCGGCACCGTGCTTTTTTACCGCCGCGATGATGTCTTGCAGGTTTGACTCTACCGTGGGATCTGCCGGGTGATTTGGAAAGGTACCGTCGGGCTTACAAAACAATTCAATAATTTCACAACCTAGTTTGCGATAGATTTCCGGGGCAAAGTTAGAGGCCGCGCCATTTCCAGCGTCCACAACGATTTTTAACGGACGGTGTAGTTTAATGTTCGAGAGCATGTAGTCGAGGTAAGAGGGGAAAATATTTTTCTCTTCCGGCGAGCTGCTCTTTCTAGCTAAGGAGCCTTGAGATTCCATTATTTTTCTTAGTTCTTGTATGTCCGATCCATGTAAGGTTGCTTTGCCCACACAGATTTTGAATCCGTTGTAGTTGGCTGGATTGTGGGACCCGGTAACCATGATGGCGCCGTCTAGATTCAGCTGGAAAATGGAAAAATAGGTCATCGGGGTGGATACTTCGCCCAAAAATACCACTCGGGCACCCGCTGCACTTAGACCATCAACAAGCGCCTGGGAATATTCTGGCCCAGAAACCCGGCAATCTCTGCCGACAGCCAGAGTTAGCCCTTTTTTGCCCAGCTTTTTCTCGGCAAAGGCCACATAGGCCCGCCCTAGATCATAGGCAAAGGGGGCCGACAGGTCTTTTCCGGCGATGCCGCGAATATCGTATTCCCGAAAGATGGTGGGATTCATATAACGCTCCGAATTAATTCAGAAAAACCAATTTCTTACTATAGCGAGGAAGGGCTGGACTCTCAAGTAGAAGCTGGGGATAAAACCACGGAATACTTGCGTTTATTGGTGCTACTCAGTATTGTGCAGGCAGAAAATTTACTCTGCGCGCGGGTAGCTCAGTTGGATAGAGCAACAGACTACGAATCTGTAGGTCGGAGGTTCGACTCCTCTCCTGCGCGCCATTTTTTTTCGCATTCGGGGAGAGGTGGCCGAGTGGCCGAAGGCACACCCTTGCTAAGGGTGCATACTCGAAAGAGTATCGAGGGTTCGAATCCCTCCCTCTCCGCCACTAAAAAATCCGGCGAAGCCGCAAGGTTTCGACGGATTTTTTATTTTCTTTTTTTCTTCGTTATGTAAGTTTTTTCAGGCGGAGGGTCTTTGGACAAAGAAGTAAAAATCACCCTAACTAACACCCAGGGAAACGAATTTCCTTTGCTTCTGATAGCCGAAGACAATCGCCTAGGAAAAAAATGGGTTGTTCAGTTACAACGACTGCTGCAGCAAACGTTTTTGCTCGAAAAGAATTTTTGCTTTTTGGGCTTTCCCCGCAAAGAGCGAGATTTTTTGGCTATTGCCAAAGAAGTTCAAGGGGTCTTACGCGAAATTTCATCCTATCGAAAAGCTGGCATTTGGGAAACGGGTTTTTCCATCACAGAAGAAGAGATAACTGGTGACTTGTCTCAGCAAGACTTGAATCGGCTGCACCATTATTTTGAGCAGCTAATGGGGCAAGCATGGAATCTCAGCGAGTATTATCTTTCGGCGGAAAAGCGAATTAGAAAATCTACCCGAGATCTAAACTTTCTTGTTCACGAGTACGAATTTCTAAAAACTTCCTTTGAAAAGCAAAAAAGAAGTGGCCTTTATCACGCCCTAACGATCGTTTCATTTTTGCACGATGGGGGTACAAATATACCGATAGAAAAAGCAGATTTACCATATTTTACGCTTAGTAATTCATTCGGATCTGTAAAGGCGCATTATGCTCAAACTGGGAAAAACCACTATGATGCTTGGCGGGATGGAGACCAAGAAATTTTTGGAAATAATATCAGTGGGCTACGCGCGTTGTCTGGCGAGTTTGTAATTAATTGGCTGAATTCGCAAGAAACTCCAAAGGAAAAAATGTTTAGTGTCTTCCGTGATTTCTATTCATGGTTGGAGCAAATGGGGTGTGAGGTCTTAGACCCCTCTTTCATAATTGGGCCCGATGGAAAGTGGGAGGGAATCGGTTTTCCTAGACTTGCCATCACGGACCTCGCCAGTTTTGGAACAACGGAACCAAAAGAGATACAAAAAATTTTGTCGGAGTTCGCAAATATTAAGAGAATTGAGGTTGCCAGAAGGAAATATGAATTTCCGTATTCCGCCGATGGAGCAGAGTTCCAGCAGATGGTCATCGACAGAGTTTAGTCGCCTGGGTTACTGATGGTTTTATATTTCGTTTCTGGTGCAATCTGGCGGGCCGCCTTAGCCCATTGCCCAAGTCAGCCCAGTATTCTTCAAATCCGCTGCGATCTTTGCGCACTAAGCGCAAAATAAATGAGTAGCGCTAAAGGTATAAAAATAGCCCCAAGCGAGGACACACGTTTAACAACAGTAAAGTAGGGAAGGATGGTCGCTAGCAGCGGCGTTCTTTCTGGATAATTAAAGATCATCGCGTAGATTGAGATGTTTTCAGCAAGATCAAAGATCAAAAATCCAAACGGCAAAGCATGCAGTATCCCCTTGATGTTTCTTCTAAACGCAAATTTGTCAGTTGCTTTAGACATAAAAAGGACCAGAAACCAAAAAACACTCAGTGGTAAAACAACATCGGCAGTAAGTAGACGATACTTATAAAGCTCTCGGCCTTCGATGCCAAAGGCATCCAGGCGCTTGTAAGTTTCTTCGTGATTAAAAGAGGGTTTTATATCGAGTAAAACTTGATTGCCTGTGATCTTTCGGAAGTGCGGAACACTTCCTCTAAAATTAAAGCTGTGAATCCCAACAACAACCGCTAAAGCTAGAACGAATGAAACCCAAAACTTATTCTTCATTGCTTTAGATTAGGTTGGAGTTTGCTTCCTGTACATACGAGGCTCAAAAGCGGCACGTCACTTTGCCGTTGTTCATGCAGTTCTCGGCAAGGGGTTCTGCCCCACGGCCCCTAACGAGGAGCGGGGTTTTTGCCTTTGATTCGCGCCGCGTAAACCGTCGTGAGGTTTTTGTCGACAAGTCTTCTCAAAATCCAGAGGTTTTGGCCCATTTTTTGTCTCTATTTGGCCTAATTTTGCCCAAATCGAAAACAGTGAATAGAACCTATCTCGCTCCGTTGACTTCCATTCTTGGATGGGGGAAATCAGAATGATGGTGGGGATGTATCCGGAGCAACGGAAAAATCTAGAAACGAAAGATAAGCTAAACGCGGTGAGCCAATCCTTTTGTTTGGCCAAATGGTTGCAGGCCACAATTCACCTTCATCGCGGCCTCACCCACTCGTGTCATCATCCCAAAGCCCATGTAGTTCCGCTCGAGGAGCTGACTGAAAATGTATCCGCCCTTCATAACACGAAAGAAAAAATTCAACAGCGATCCGAAATGGTTCGCGGAATTCGTCCGTCTGGTTGTGCCTATTGTTGGGCCATTGAAGAAATTGGCAACGATCAAATTTCTGATCGAGTGTTGAAGTCACAAGAAGAGTGGTCGATGCCGTATCTCGAAGAAGTGTTGAAGAATCCTCTTTCCAACACGGTCTTACCAAAATATTTAGAAATCAGTTTTAGTCGCGCCTGTAATTTTCGCTGCACCTACTGTTCGCCCGCTTTTTCTACTCGCTGGCTGCAAGATGTTTTGCAAAATGGTCAGTACCCGGAGCGAGAGCACGAAAGCGGATCG
>CAYZLH010000110.1:0-2164 GCA_964478795.1 uncultured Bdellovibrionales bacterium
TGCTTGCAGCCTGAACGAGGACTGAAAGAGCGTCCCATGGACGAATTTCTCTCCGCATTCACTCATGACCGTGGCGATTGTTTTCGATTCCCCGTGGGTCAGCCCTTGCCTAACCGAATTTCCATGGAGCGATCGTCTCAATTTGCCTCGGCGTGTTTGATTGCCGCCGCGGGAGCATTGTATCGCAAAAAGATTTCTACCTATGAGTTGACGCTTGAGGGTAGCCAGAAGTCCGTTACCTATCTCGAACTCACTTTGGGATTTTTGGAAAAAATTGGGATCGCGGTGGAGCGTGGCGAAAATACCCTTCGCTTAAGTTTACGTGAGCAAAAAAATCGTTTTGCGTTCGCCATTGAAAAAGATGCTTCCTCACTCGCATTTTTGGAAGTCATTTCCGCGCAATTGAATAGTGACTCTTGGATTCCAGCAAGTAGCCAGCAGGGTGATCGGATTTTACCCGCATTGCTAAAATTAGTAGATGAGGGCCAGCCGATTTCGCTTCGGCATACCCCGGATCTAGCACCACCCCTATGGGCATATGCCGCAATCACCAAAAGAAGTTTGGAAATTGTGGAAAGTCCGCACCTGCGCTTGAAGGAAAGCGATCGCACATCGCTCTTGCTACAGGCGGCCATTCAAATGGGCGCCAGAGGTGAGCTCACCCCTGACGGCCTGAAAATTAATTTTGCCTCCCGCCGAGTGCATCCCCTTGAATCCGTTTTTCTACCGACCAATGGAGATCATCGCTTGGCCATGGCTTATGGCACATTGGGATTTTTTGAGCCGGGCTGGGAGCCCGATCGTAAAGACTGTGTGAAAAAAAGTTTCCCCTTGTTCTGGCAGGCTCTGCAACTCTTTCGTGAGGCCATACCGGGATGATCGCGTTTCTCATCGGATTTCGGGGGGCGGGGAAAACCACTCTGGGCAAGGCTCTGCAGGGCTGGCAGGAATGGCAGTTTGTGGATCTCGATGAAAGGATCGAAGCCCTGCTCGGCCGATCCATTCTGGATTTTGTGGAAGAGAATGGCATTGAGGCATTTCGCCGTCTGGAGGCCGACGCTCTTACGAAAATCCTGGCCGAGGGTCCACAGAAACAGCCACTCTTGATTGGGCTAGGTGGAGGCATTCTCGAGGGAGAATCGGCCTATCGAACACTCACGCAAAGTCCATCGCCAAAACTGCTTTTGGAAGTCTCTCCCGAAGAGCTGTGGCGGCGCCTGGAACCCCATCCAGATCGACGAAAAATCGCGAACTTACAGACTTTTTCTGATCTGAGGCAACTTTTCCAAAAAAGGTCCGTCAGACTCAAGGAAATCGCTACCTACACCGTGCCGAATCAGGATATAACCCAGGGCTTGCGAGAATTGAAAAAAGCTCTTGGCTCACTGTGGCAAGCTGCTCTATAGGTGGTAGGGCAATCCAAGGGTAAGATTGAGTTTATGGTGTTTCGCTTACATTCTCAGGTGTCGGATTCTAAAGCCAAAGAGCGTTTTGTTTCGCTTGGTTTAGAGCATAGTTCCTTGGGCACCGGTCTATGGGAACTCAATGTCGACCACAGCATTTTACGACCAAAACAGATTCAGGAAAATCTCGCCGATCTTGGCGAACTCACCAAAATTTCTACTAAAACCCCTCTGCTCGATGCTCTGGATGGACAGCACACCGTAAAGGTAACTGTGCCGGGCAAATCGAACCCCATTGTTTTTGCTAACTTTGCGAAGCCTGTTTGGATTGCTGGTCCCTGTTCCCTAGACCCGTCGAACAACCTTCGCGAGTCGGCCCAAAAGCTGGCGCAAGTGGGCGTGCAAGTTTTGCGTGGTGGAGCAGTGAAACCGCGTACGTCTCCCCATGAGTTTCAGGGAATGGGACGCGAAGGGTATCAGTTGCTCAGCCAAGCGGCGCACGATGCAGGTATGGCGGCCATTTCTGAAGCACTTTCTGAAGATGATGTGCCGGAAGCGGTAGAATTTTTAGACATCATTCAAATTGGCGCGCGCAATATGCAAAACTTTGCGCTTTTGCGTAAATTAGGTCGGTCTGGGAAGCCTGTATTGTTGAAGCGAAATGCCGGCGCAAATTTAAAAGAGTGGGCCTCTGCTGCCGAATATTTATTAGCCGAAGGAAATAAAAATATTATTTTGTGTGAGCGTGGTGTTCGCGGTCT
>CAYZLH010000110.1:2174-7806 GCA_964478795.1 uncultured Bdellovibrionales bacterium
GAGAACTGCGCTACACTCTAGATTTAGCCGGCGCTTCTTTCATGCAACATCGCTATGGGTTGCCGGTAATCATTGATCCTTCGCACGCCACGGGCACGAAACAACTTTTGGAGGCTTGCACGGCTGGAGCCTTGGCCATGGGTTTTGCGGGTGTGATGTTAGAAACTCATCCGAAACCCAGCGAAGCTCGTTCCGATGCCCTGCAAGCGCTCACTACCGAAGGCTTTCTCGAACTCGCGAAACGTTTGCAAAAATAGCGAATCCCTTACGCTTTTTACACTTCTCGTTTATGATTCTACAGCGTGAAAAAGACATTGTGTATTTATGCTCATCCGAATCATGGTGGATCGCGAGCCAATCGCTGGATCACTCAACAGCTGGCTCTATTGCCGAATTTAACCTTTCGTTCGCTCTATGAAATCTATCCAGAATTTTACATCGATGTTGAGGACGAGAAAAAACTTCTGGTCGAACATGATGTGATTGTCTTTCAACATCCTTTTTACTGGTACAGTATGCCCCCCTTGCTAAAGCTTTGGCTTGATGAAGTTTTAGAAATGGGCTTTGCCTATGGAAACGGTGGCACTGCGCTCAGAGGAAAAGATTTTTTGCTTTCTATCACCACCGGCGGGCCAGCAGAGAGTTATTCCCAAACGGGCTACAACTCCTTTCCCATCGAAAGTTTTTTCCCAGCCTATGAACAAACAGCAAAACTCTGCGGGATGAAGTGGCATCAACCAGTGGTTCTCCATCATTCGCTAAAGGTCAGCGACGATGTCTTGGCCGCTCATGCGGAAAAAGTGCGAGACCGCATCTTAGAAATCTGCAACCCGATGATTGGGAAGGTGTAAGGTATGCACGGATTTTTATGGTCGGCAGTTTTGTTTTTATTGGCGGCGGTGATCGCCGTTCCTGTGAGCAAAAAGTTAGGCTTTGGGTCAGTCTTAGGCTATCTCGTCGCCGGTATCGTGATTGGGCCCGCTGGATTTCAGTTGGTTATCAATGTGGAAGACATTCTGCACTTCTCTGAATTCGGCGTGGTGCTCTTGTTATTCTTGATCGGGCTTGAGCTAGAACCCAAAAAGCTTTGGCAGCTGAGAGTGCCAATTTTTGGCATGGGTGGCGCTCAAGTGCTGACCTGTTTGCTGGCCTTCACGGGAATTAGCTTATTGTTGGGCTATTCGCTGCCGATCTCCATCCTCATTGGGATGGGGTTCTCCCTTTCCTCCACAGCCATGGTGTTGCAGATCCTCAATGAGAAGCGCACGCTAAATACGGAGTCGGGCAAGGGCGCTTTTTCCATTCTGTTATTTCAAGATATCGCCGTGATCCCCATGATCGCCATCTTGCCCTTGATGGGGGCAGCGGCCGGAGCCAGTGCGGCCGGCGGAGGATTTTTTACCTTCGCTAAGATTGTGGGCATTCTGTGTTTAGTTTTGGTGATTGGTCGTTTAGTACTCTCGCGGATTTTTTCCATTATTGCGGGAATTCATCTGCGCGAAGTATTTACCGCTCTAACGCTTCTACTGGTCACGGGAATGGCGCTGCTCATGCAACATTTCGAACTCTCCATGGGATTGGGCGCATTTATGGCCGGTTTGTTGCTCGCCGATTCCGAGTATCGGCACGCGCTGGAAACAGACATTGAACCCTTTAAAGGGCTATTGCTGGGTCTATTTTTTATCTCCGTGGGGATGAGTGTTCCCCTAAATGTAGTCGCTGAAAATCCCCTGCTGATCGTGGGCGCGGTGTTCACCATTTTGGTGGTGAAATTTATTCTTCATCTGGGAATCGCCTTTGCTTTTCGACTTCCTTGGAAGCAGATTCCATTTTTCTCGCTGATCCTCGCGCAGGTGGGGGAATTTGCCTTCGTACTGTTTGATGCCGCTAAGGCTATTCCGATCATAAACGAACAGGAGCGCGGACTCTTAGTGGCCATCAGTGCTGTATCTATTTTAATGACGCCGATCGCGGTGAAACTTTTTGAACTATTTTTAGCGGACCGATTTGAGGGCTGTTCAACGGACGAGTTGGAGCAAAAGGTAGAATCCGAAGAGGCTCCAGTAATCATTGCAGGCTTTGGCCGCGTGGGACAGATTGTGGGTCGATTTTTGTTTGCCAATGGGATTCGCTGCACCGTGCTCGACTATGAGCCCGACCAAATTGAACTTTTGAAGAAATTTGGCTTCAAAGTATTTTATGGCGATGCCACTCGCCTCGATTTGTTAACTGCCGCTGGTGCCAAAACGGCAAAGATCTTGGTCGTTGCTATCGACGATGTGGAAAGTAATTTGAAAGTTGTTGATTTGGCGCGAGAGCATTTTCCACATTTAAAAATTATTTGCCGAGCTCGCAACGTGGCGCACGTCTTTGAATTGATCAGTCGCGGAGTGGAAGTGTGGGAGCGGGAGACCTTTGACTCTTCCTTACGACTAGGTCGCCGAGTTTTGGAGAATTTAGATTATCACCGACACCACGCCTTTGGGTTGGCGCAGCGGTTCTGGAAGTTTGATCATGAAATGATAAAGGGCCTGGCGAAAGAACGAGCGAACGAAAAATTACGGATCTCGATATCAAAACAAGCCCGTTCTGATATCGAGCGTCTTTTTCAAGAAGAGCAAGCACGAAAGCGCCAAGCGGCCGATGGTTGGAGTGAATACCAACGATTTGAATCGGAAACTACCCCGTAAAAGCGCAGTACGAATGTGGTGACAAAAACCGTTTAGTTTAGCTGCACCGGTTTTTTGCCCACGTATAACCAACTCATCCCTGTGCTGAGTGGGCGCGGCGCAAAGGCCAAAAAACCAGCCTTCGTGAGCATCTTCTTCACTTGATCTGGAGTGGGAAAATCTAAAATCGATTGGGCCAAATACTCATAGGGACCCTTGGGTGCAAAAATTCCCGCGAAACGAGGCATGCCGTGTTTCAGCAGTAAAGAGTAAGGGCCACGCAAGATTTTTGCGCGTGGTAAGCCTAATTCCAAAATGGCAAAAACTCCGCCGGCGCGCAAAACACGATAGGCTTCTTCAGCGGCCTTTTGGCGAAGCTCCGTGCTCACGTTGCGGAAACCAAAGGCGATGGTGATCACGTCTACGGATCCGGCCTCGAGCGGAATGGACTCCGCCACACCTTCGAGCCATTGAATTTTCTTATGAGATTTTGGCGACTTCTTTTCAAAAGATTTCTTTTTGGCCACTTCTAGCATTGCTGGAGTGGGATCCGAGGCCATCACCGAAGCTTGTGGCCATTTTTCCGCCATCATGCGAGCCACATCGCCAGTACCGGTGGCCAGATCTAGGGTGGCGCGCGGTTTCTCGCCGAGGGCCGACTCACAGATAGAAAGCATGGTTTTTCGCCACCCACGATCCATTCCTGCCGTCATAATGGCATTCAGAAATTCGTACTTTGGCGCTACTTCGGTAAATAAGTCTACTGTATGGGGTTTTTGATTCATCTCTTTTCAGAATTAACACTCAAGAGAGGGAAAAACTAGAGGTGACCCCATGTTTGTACTCGCACAGGAACCACGCCCCAGGGCCGCTCGACGGGTTGGGTGGGGAGTTTTTCCGCAGGCAAACGAATGAATTCACCCGGGAAAAAGGAAACTCCTGGTGCTGTACAGCCCCGGGTAAAATCTGAATCAAAGACGTAGTAATCAGGGCTTCCGGAAACGCCAATCTCGATCTTCAGGCGATGCACTGTATAGGCCAAGCCGACCCTATTCGGAGGAAGGATGTGATCGAAAAAAATCTCCATGGCATCGGGAAACTCAATATGGGCAGCGGCCCGAGTGGGGTAGGTGCCGTAGCTATTTCGCGAAGGCAAGTAGAAATCCAGGCGCGGATTGGCGCGGAAATCGATTTGGGTAGACATCTCTAGTACCGGTTGGGGGTCATAGCAGAGATCGCCTTCGTCAGCCTGAACGGCAAGAGGAAGTTGAATCAGCGCTAGTAAGGCAAAAAGAATCCGGTTCCGCATAATTACACGCTTCGGTGAATGCGGAGCAATACTTGAGCGGATTAGTTTTTATTTTCGAGGAAATAGGTTGAGGACTAAGTGTTGAATATCTTTACGATATGGCCGACTTCAAAGTGGACGGCGGTTACTTACGATTTGTACGTCGGCTCCGTATTCGGAGAAGAGTAAGTAAGAAGCGCTAAAATCTTCTTGGGTTTGGTTGGCCGCAATGAGGAGCGTGCCGCTTTCGAGAGGTACGTCCCCTAATAAAATTCCCCGACGCGGGTGAACGCAAATTTGCTCCCCAAATTTGGCCTCACCGCTACTCAACTTCATCTGAATCTTCCAAACATTTTCAAAAGGAAACAATTGCTCTGGCCCTTCCGCCGACCCCTGGCAGCTTTCCCCTTCTAGATGAAATCGTCTTTCCCAAGTTTTTCCATCCGTTAACAAGGTCAAAGATACAGGGTTGCGCGATAAAGCGGCTAGAGCCCGAGTTTCCACGAAAACTTGGGCTAATGACCTCGCACTACTTCGAGCGGCCAAATCCGAATTCAAAGTGCGAATAACAGGCATTCCTAAGATCACCAAAAAACCTAGAAAGGTTAGAGCCAGCACTCGTCGGCGAAAACGAATTTTTAACTCTTCCGAATCGGGGGTTGAGGTTTCCGCATGAAAAATTGTGTTTCTACGAAAGAATCTTAGCATTAGAAATTAAAATACCATTGCCAGACCGTCTCACCAAAGAAAAAGCTGACCGCGGAGCCGAGCGCAAGAAAGGGTCCGAAAGGAATGGCGGTCGAAGTTTTCTTTTTTCCGAAGCCGATCATAAATAAACCTAAAATGGAGCCCGCAAAAGATGAGAAGATCAAGGTCGTCAATGCCCCCTTTACTCCTAAAAAGGCGCCCACCATGGCAAGAAATTTTATGTCGCCCCCACCAAGCCCGTCTTTCTTTGTGGCCGCATAATAGAGCCAAGCAATCGAGAAAAGAATTCCACCGCCAAATAATATTCCCAAAGCAGAATCAATGGGGTGCACGGGCAGAGCAAAAAGACTGCCTAAAAAGCCGATTACAATGCCAGGTAAGGTTAGTTTGTCTGGCAACAACCAGTGATCCAAGTCGATAAAAGTTCCGGCAATCAATATCGAAAAAAAGCAAAAGCCAAATGGTATTGCCCAAGTTAGACCGGGTTCGCGAAACGCCACGAAAAAAAATGCCAGTCCAGTCAGCAATTCTACGAATGGATATCGCCACGAAATCGGCGCAAAACAATTTGCACACTTTCTCTTCAATACTATCCAACTCACCAGAGGAATATTTTGATACCAACGGATCAGTGATTTGCAATTTGGACAGGAACTGCGAGGAAAGACGACACTTTCATTTCGGGGAAGTCGATAAATAACAACGTTTAAAAAACTTCCCCAACATAGGCCGAACAATGCAGATATGGTAATTACTATGGATTGCGGAAGCATATGGAAAGTATATCGAAAAAAGACAATCCCTCACTCTTTTTCTTCGGGATTAGGGTCGCTGATTTCGTATTTTTCGATCCGATAACGAAGACTTCTAAAGCTAATTCCTAAAAGTTCAGCAGCCTTTTTCTTTACGCCTTTTGTCTCTTCTAACGCTTTCAAGATGTGCTGTCGCTCAAAGTTCTCAACACCTT
>CAYZLH010000111.1:0-4492 GCA_964478795.1 uncultured Bdellovibrionales bacterium
CAACTCGCCATCTTTCCGTAAAAAATAGTGGTGGTAGCGGAACACCTTAGGACTCTTGTCTTCCACCACCTCCTCATCAATTACATCCCAACGCTCGAGCGCAAAACCTTTGTATTTGCCCTCCTCCACAAAGCCCACCTCATAAATTTTTGCTTTGATCGAATCGTAGGAGTCGCGGTCTTCTCGCGGAACTCCGCGATAAAAGCTACCATCTGGAGTGAAGTGCCAAGCAATAGCTTCCCGCTCGAGAAACCGATCTTTGGTGTATTTTACGACACCCAAACGCTGATCCTTACTATCCACCACAATCGAGGGCGGAGGCGGAACCACCTGGGAAGAATCTACCAACGATGAAGTTGGCGATTGAGCACTAACGCAGCCACAGAGTAACGTCACAATTACGAGTTTTTTCATCATGCTTTTAGTGTGCAATGATCGGAATCAATGTTCAAGGATTAGACAGTTGTGAAAACTTTATACGGTCTCCTTTTGCCATCGCCCGCACATTAATTTTTCCTTTCCTTATTCAACTACTTAGCAACCTGTCTCTTGGCATCCTTCCTGCGTCCTTTAGGGTAAGGCCCAAGATGGGCTTCGCCAAGGAGGCACCGCATGCAAGCGATACTATCAACACCTATTTCCCTAGACCTATCCTGGAGCCGCTGGGGCACCCTCGGATTACTGTTTTTACTTCCTTTAGAATTTGCGCCCACTACCACCATTTTCGAACTGGAGAGTATCGAGAAACAGCGGATTCGTTTAGAATTCGAGAGAAATTTACCCCAGCACTATCGCTCTCTATCTGGGGAATTGGCGAAAACCCTGCTAAGTTCCGCGCAAAAACATAAAATCGCGCCTGAATTAATTCTTGCACTCATGGCAACTGAATCTTCTTTTCGCCCTCACGCCGAATCCAAAGCCGGCGCCGTCGGCCTATTGCAACTTCTGCCCAATACAGCACAAGAAATTGCTCAATCTGAAAAAATCTCTTATTCGGGACGAACAGATCTTTTTAATCCCATCATTAACTTACAGCTAGGCGTCGCTTATCTGGCCTATCTAAAAAAGCGATTTCCTGAAAAAAATGTGTATTTAGCGGCCTACAATTTTGGTCCTACAGCCGTCGGTCGAAAGTTAAGATCGGGAGATCGAAATTTTACAATGGCAGCCAATTACGTAGGGAAAATCCGTCGTAAGGAAAAAGAATTTGGCCTGCAAACCTTAGCCAAGCAATAAATCAGCAGCGTATCTAGGAAATCGCTTGGCAAAACTTGCGCGCAGTTGCTCACGAGCTCCGTTTTTCAGAATTTCCCCATGATTGGGAATCAGTTGATCAAAGTCCCATTGCAATACTTCGCGAACGGAGTGCAACAGCTCCCGTTCATCTTTCGTAAATAAAAATTTAAAAATTCGACTGGGCCCAAATTGATTTAAACCATTGGCTCGAAAGAATGCTCGCTCCAATCGATTCCTCCCCTGCAGCCCATGAAAGACCAGATCCGTGACGACCAATGTTTTACTTTGTGGGTGAAAAAACAAAATTTCGCCGAGTCCTCTTGTACCGGCCACTTGTTTCGCCAGAATATCGGGATTGGAAAATGACTCTGGTAATACTTTCGCAACCGGCTTGAATCGCTCTACAACCGCGGGAGAAACATGCAGCTCCGCATCAGGAAATGCCGCCAAAAATCCCCCCACTTCACTAGAGTGAAATCGATTGGGGGCTAGAACCCAACGCACCACCCCTAATTTTGCGATCTTTGGATAGTCTGCATCGTGCAGATAAAAGGGGTTATGTATGGCTAAATTTCCCTGGCGATCACTAAGTATGGTCATTCGCCGGCGAAAAGTGGTCTTCCTCCACTCTCCATCGATGCACCAAATACCAGGACCAACTGAATAGATCTCCCCATAAGACTCTACAGGGACGAACGACATTCCGACTCTCCGCAACTAGAGGATTGCAAGTGGGCACCACAGGTATTTTGGGCGGAACGAATCGCTTCTTCTTGAGAATTTCCTACTCCAGTAAACACCTTAGAGTTGGCCTCAATTTCACAAACCCATGCATTCGGGGTGGGCGTGGAATTTTTAATCTCTTTTTCCGAAGAGGATAAACTTGTTTCCGCAGCCACCGACTCGAATCCCCTTTTATACGCCTGAGTGGCAGCAGCCTTCTCTTCTGAATTGCACGATTTATATATTGCCACTGCTGGCATTAAACCATTTTCAGCATCGCGTTTTCCGCGCGCGTAGCTCTTTTTTTCTTCACAAAAACTTGGGGATTTAGAAACAGTAGGTCCCAAACTAGCACAGCTAGTGAAGCCAACGATTCCCATAACGCACAGCGCTTTTCCTATCCCTCTCATCGATTCGATAGTAGCCAGTTCGAAACCAGAAATCACTCTTTTTCTGAAAGTTCGGGAATGCGCAGCATTTTTCTTCCCTCAATATATTCTAATTCTTCGTAACGTTCGACACTCCGCAGTCGCTTGATTAGATCCACCAATCGGCGAAGATTTCTTTTCAATATTTGCGAGTCTTCTTCGGTAAAATTCTGCCAGGGACCTTTCGAAATTGTGGCCTCACAGATTCCCACCACATTATTGAATTCATGATTCAAACTAACAACGGTAGCCTGAAAGGCCTGCAGCTGACGTTCTTGCACCCGTTGCGCGATAATTTTTCCCAACTGCTCTGCTAACAAATATTTCCACAGCAGCAAAAGAATTACCGGTGCAGTCACCCAAAGAGATTGGGCATGATGATAGTAAAAGCCGAAACCCGCGGTAAAGATGGAGGTACTAATCAGATTGATGCGATTTTGCCTTTGCGGCAACACTAGGGCACAATCCACCGAGGCAATTAGCATTAAAATACTGCTGAAAATATGTTCGTATTTGTACTGATGCGGGAAAAGAAAATAGTGAAAAACCACTGTTAGCTGTAAACAAAACACAAAGGCCCAATTCGATTTCGCAGCGGAAATTTTTAACTTCTCTAGACTGAAACCTACGGAACTGGAAAATATGGGTAAGAGCAGAAAGCCCAAAAATTCCATGGGTTGCCCCCCAGTGGAAGCTAAAATCGCCACACCCATTAGGAAATACAGAGCGGAGCCTAAAATAAGTAAACGGGAAATTGGATTCTTCATATCAGCCGTATTGGCCACTATACTCTATTTTTCGCTTTTTGAAATATGAAGATCTTGCCAAATCATTTCGTAATTTTTGGCGCGGTCAAATTTCGCTCGCACGAATTGTCGGCCAGCCTCTCCCATCTTCGCGCGCAGCTCCGAATCCGTTAGCAGGGTTTTAATTTTCGCCGCATACTCCGAAAGATCGAATGGTGTAGTCAAAAATCCCGATTGGCCATTATCTACTGCATCGGGAATTCCCCCATTCGCAAAGGCTACTACGGGTAAACCTGCGGCTTGAGCTTCCACAAATACGAATCCAAACCCTTCGTCAATTCCCGGGAAGGCAAAAATATCGCAGCTCCGGAGGATTTGTACGATCTGTTCTTTATTTTGCAATCCGAGCAGAGAAACATTTTGCCACCCCAGGTGTTTCACAATTGCTTCAATTTCCCCACGACATTGACCATCACCAATCAGCACCCAATGAAAAGGAGGGGCGACGGTTTTTAGCGACTCGATCAAAAATTTCACTCCTTCAGTCTTACGATCTGGACGAAGCATGGCCGTGGTCACAACAATTGGGACTGACTTCGAAATTTTTTTACTCTCTCGCCAAGTATCGTCCTTGCCCAAATATTGCCTCCACTCGATTGAGGGTGGGACATAGCAAATTTTTTGGGGATCAAAGTGAGTTCGTAAGAAGGTCAAATCATCGGTCTTATCACTATAGATTCGATGGGCAAAACGTAACGCTAGTTTTGTCAGCCAATATCCTGGCCAATAGGGAAACTTTCGAGCTGCTTGACGGGCATACATCCCTTCGAAAACGTAATATGGTTTTTGAAACCACCAAGCCAACAAAAACGCTATGGGATCGGGCGCCTTATAGTACAAATGATAGACAAAAAAACAATCAGGTTGCTCTTTCTTTACGACTTGATAGGCGTCAACAAAACTCTTCAACCAAAGCCAAAAACCTTTCCAAGTCTGATAGAAATTTTTCGTGCGAAACTCTGACAGCACGAAAATTTCAGCTTCCTTACTTTGTAAGAACTCATAAATTCCTCTGGCGATTTCCCGATCTCCCGAGGGAACTGGGTGAGATATTGGCTTGAGCGGACAATAAAATGCAATCTTCACGACAAGCCTTGAAAATAGGGCTTCAACAGCTGTTCACAGCGATCAATACAGCGTTCACTATCAAACTTCGTTGAGACATTTTCACGAGCTGCACGACCTAAATCTCTGGCTAAGCCGGGCGTCTGATACAAACGAGCAATGGCCTCCGCCAACTGCGCTGGAGAATTGGGCTCCACTAGCAATCCCGTTTTGCCGTTTTCCAAAAGCTCTGGA
>CAYZLH010000111.1:4502-7792 GCA_964478795.1 uncultured Bdellovibrionales bacterium
AAACACCGCCTCGATCGAGCTGGGGTCACCCACGTGCATCGCCATCGCCTCGGCCATGGAATTGGGGATGCCATCTCGATCTCCACTCTTTGTTTCTTTACTAGCTAGAACGAAAATTCCGCTTTTTTCGTAGGCTGCAATTACTTCCGGTTGGGCCACAGTTCCGAAAATTTTTACTTGGTCGGTCAGCCCCAATTGCCGGATCAATTCTTCAATTTGAGGACGGTCTTCGCCATCGCCATAGATCTGATACGAAAGTTTTAGACCTCGATCCCGAAGAATCTTTAAGGCTTGGAGTACATCCGGATACCCCTTTTTCTCCACTATCCGAGCCACAGTGACCAATGTTGGCGCAGGAAGATCTGGATATTCCGATTTTCGCTGAAAGGCGCTCAGATTGACACCGTGGTAGACCTCATGAATTTTTTGCTCGTGCCCTTGGCCAACAATGGCGCGAATTTTATTCCAATTAAAGTGAGTGCACGTCATTAAAAATTCGGCCTTCGCCACTCGCTCAAAAATTTCTGCCTCAGTGGAAGTATAAATATCTTTGGCATGGGCGGAAATGGAATACGTAGCACCCGATATTAACGAAAGATAGTAAGTCATCTCGGTTGGTGAATGCACGAAGTGTGAATGCAGATGCGAGATGGTGCGGCCTCGACCAATGTCTCTACGCCAAATGAGCCAGCAAGCCCGAAACATCTGAGAAAATGCCTTTTTGGTACGCTGCTGAAGCGTGGCACGAAAGGCATGGCGCATACCCAAAGTGAGTCCGACTGGAAACTGATATAGCGCATAGAAAAATCCTAGCCAGGCAACCGGAGAAAAAAATGCATTTACTTCCGGTGGGTAAAAAATTTTAGCTTGTATCTTCTGATGCACGGGCTGCCGAAGGGTCTCCCGCGCTCCGCGCAGTGCATAGATTTCAATGGAAAACCCACGGCTCTCGAGCAATTGAATCTCTTGGGCAATAAACGTTTCGCTTATGCGGGGATAACCTTTGAGAATGAAGCCGATTTTCCGCGACATTCCAATTTCTCCTCAATAATTTTACAAACGTTTTCAATACCCTTGGTTTCAAATGCTGGCAGAAGATTGCGATCTTTACCAACCATTTCATTAATCTTAATCGCCAAACTTTCCGGGCTCAATTCATCGGGATGGATGAAATCGCATAACCCCTTAGCCTTAAATACTTTCGCGCGAATAAGCTGCTCTTCACGAGGCTTCACTCGTGGTAGAATCAATGGAAATTTTCTCATCTGTAGTAGTTCACACACAGAGTTATACCCACCCATCGTAATCACTAACTGGCTTCGTTGGAAAAGCCCCAATGAATTACTGGTGAAATCAATCACCTTCAAATTTGTGCTTTCATTCTGTAGTCTTTTGGCGCGCTCAACAGTTGCTAAATTTGCAAATGGTCCAGTTAAAAGTACGAAATTGTAATTTTCACCCAACCGCTTCTCTAACATCTCCAGCAGTATATCGATATAAGACCAACCATCGCCTCCGCCACCTAAGGTAAAAGTGACAATGGGACGATCCTGAGCGAATTCTAACGGGAAAAACTCCTGATCGATATTTTCTTTTGGTTGAATGTAGCCGGTATAGGTAATTTTTTTAGCCAAGGATTCGGGTAGGTCGTATTCCTCTTTAAAGTCCAAATTCTTTTCGTCGCCATAAACCCAAATTGAGTCATAAAAACTCTCGAGACCCTTCAGCACGCCTTTACGCTGCCATTCCTCGATAGTTTTTCCTTTTTCATCCAAGATATCACGGAACCCACAAACCACTTCGGTGCCAATTTTTTCTTCTTTGATGTACCGCAACGACGGAATCAACTCGCCTTTGACTCCCAATGGCTCTTTATCAACAACCAAAATATCTGGTTGAAAGTTTTTTACAGCAGCCAAGAGTAAACTTGCTCGGAGCGAAATAAATTCATCTACAGGTATGTTGAGCGACCGGGGCAAATATTCGCCGGTAACTTGCTTTGAAAAGCCTGGAAGATTCAAATATTCAATTCCTGGTCGCGACGAAAAAGAGTTTGCCATCGGCGAAGAGCAGGCAATCAATATTGATTTTGAAGAATCAGCGATGGCGTTAGCAATTTTCTGAGTTCGTCGAATGTGCCCCAAACCGAAAGTATCGTGAGAATAAAACATTACTCGTTTAGACATGGCCCACCTCAGACTCCACCCTGCGCTCAAAACCCGGAATTAGATCAGAATAAAAACAACTAAAAATATTTCGCTTGGTAAGTTCTTTCAAAAGCTCTTCAAGAGTTTGAAAATCTTCATCGGTCATTACGTTATGGTGAAGCATTACTCCCGTAAACTCTTCACCCGCCTCAAACTTGCTGGCTAAGGAACGAAAAATCTCTTTCGATTCAAACTTCAATTTCTTATTCGTATGTAAATCAAGCGAAACGTTAAATTCTGGAATTGGTGCCGTTGTGCGATCTTTATCGCTTTCGTCTCTTGAGAGCATTAAATATCCGGCTTTCTTAAGTAGTGGTAAGTGAGAATCATGAATTCTGTTCCAAGGTGGAACAAAACAGGGAAAATAGTTTTCGAACCGGCTTTGCAAAAGCTCTCGACCGTCTACCAATTCTCGCAACACGTCGCTCGGTAATCTGGCGTCGCCAAATTCACACTTTTTTCCTTCTTTTTGGAAATTTTCGTGCCGATACCCATGGGTTACAAACTGCAAATAGGGCGCTGCCTGGTAAGAATAAGGTACGCTCTCTTGAATCACGGCATCCGTAAGACCGAATGGTATCGCCGCCGCATTCAGTTTTTGGTCATAACGGGCGAAGAGCGTTAACAAGCGAGCAAAGGCCTTCGGTTGCCAACCAAAATCGTCGTCACGAAACAACAGCCACATAGGGGGTCTCCATAGGGGATCATACAGGGAGCGTAGCTAACGCCGCGTGTTATATCGAAAATAGACTGAAAATGCAATGAAATTGGGTACTTTCAGTGCACCCAATCAAAATTTATTTCTTCTTTAATTTCATGTGTTTACGGAGCATTTGGTGACGTCGCACCGCATCCGCGCCGAATTTTTCTAGGTATTGCTCGACACTCGCCTCGCCCGTCAAGAGTTTTTGCGCACCCTCCGAGAGAAACCGCGCGCCATAAAATTTTTGCAGGTGTTCCGCATAAGCTCGCAACGTATCCGGATTCACTAGATCTCCACTCCAGTGCTTCTGCCTACCGCGATTCGTATTTACTTCAACAATAAAATAGCCCGAATCGCTTTCCATTAGATCGAAGCTCCAG
>CAYZLH010000112.1:0-6519 GCA_964478795.1 uncultured Bdellovibrionales bacterium
CAGGCCCACTACTTTTGTCTGGTCGGAATCTACAAACACCAATGCTCCCAATGAACATAAACTTTCTGCGAGCGCTACGTTGGCTCCCCCATGGAGCATGCGATAGTACTGTACGGTGCGTTGATCCACCGGCATAGTACCCTTTACTCCTAGCTCAGAAATTTCTGTGATCTCTATTCCTAGTGTTTCAATCAACGTTACATTCTTAGGATCTTTGATGTTTCGCCAAAGTCGTTCGATGGATTCTTTCATAAATAATAATACCTATTTAAATACGACTTTATCCTACTGAAGTTTGAGGGCTATTTCGCCCAAGTAAAATTTCAATACTTCAATATTTTGTCGGTTCGCCCCGAGATCAGATTTTCCATACCTACTCTTAGACCGGAAATGTACTTCTGATTGCATAGGATTGTTGGCGAACATTCCTACTTCAATAATAACATCGTCGACAAAGCGAAATACTTTTGATTGCTTTTCCAGCTCTATAACTTTGGTTGCATCATCGAAATGAACAACTTTCCAGTTGCTTGGTAACTTCTTTAAAGACTCGCGAATTTTTGGGTAAACAAATTCGGAACTTTCTGCGAATCGCAATGACTTCAGATCAGGGTATGCCAAGGGAACTTGCATGGCTTTGGCTGGGTCTAATGACTTGTCGAATAAAAATTCCGGATTCGTAGAATTTGAATTGGCCATCAGGGGAATTCGATAAGATTTCGCAGTGAATGTCGATCCAGTGGTACTGGCGCCCATTGTCGAAACATCATTGACTGGATTTTCAACAATTAGCTTAACGGAATAGCCAAGAATAATTAGCGCCGACAAGCCGATCATCAGAATATGTTTGGGGGCGTTTCGGAACCCCATTCGGAAGAATTCAAACAAGGCTGGGAAAAACAGAATAGCAGATAATAGTATACCCGCCGCGAAAAGCATAAATCCTGAGAAAGGCGATAACCACCCTAAATTAGCACCTACAGGGCCAATGGCCGTGAGCAAAAGGCTAATAAATAGAAAAAATTGCATTGTCCTATCTCCTTGGCAATCACTTCTCTGAGAGCTGATGTCGACAAACTAGGTTTGCCAGCTCTTCCAATAGTCCTGTAATTCTATTCCATCTAAAGTGGGGTCTCTTTGCAATGGGTTTCTCGCATCAATCATTACGGCGTACTCATTGGTAAAATCCATTCCTTTTACCTTTTCAAAAGCCTTGGGGTGAGGGCCATGCGGAAATCCAGCGGGGTGAAAGCTCATCATCCCAGCGTGTAAGTTCGATCGGCTAAAAAAGTCACCGTTATGGTAGAAAAGGACTTCGTCGTAATCAATGTTCTGATGGTAAAAGGGCACCCTAAGAGCATCGCTATCCGACTCCATTGGTCGCGGAACAAAAGAGCAGACGACAAAATTTTGGGCAACAAAGGTGGTATGAGCGCTGGGGGGCAAGTGCGCCCGGTGACTCATTAGGGGCATTAACTGGTCCATATTTAGGGTGAACGGAAATAAGTCACCTTTCCAGCCTACGACGTCAAAAATACACTCTTCATATTGAAAACGCGTGATTTCACCGTTGTGTTTCACTTCCACGTCTACACACTTCTGTTTGCGAGCGGCCATCCAATCTTGCATGGCTTGTAGGTCAGGTTTTTGTAGTTGGGCGGTATCGTATACGGCGTTTTTGCCCACCATCCCGCGATCTGGTTCCCGATAGTCTCCGTTGAGGTTTTCCACCAGTAAAAACTGGCTATCTACCTCCGGCAAAATCACGTGCGCAAAACATTTGGGAATGATCACGTAATCGCCCGGCCTATAGGGCAATAATCCGTACTCGGTTAGAATCACGCCTTTGCCAATGTGGCAAAAATAAAGGGAATCTCCGTCAGCATTACGAAACGCGGTTAAATTTGTCGCTTCATTGGGATAAACCCACTGGGAGAAAATCGTGATGTCGCGGTTATAAAGTAGGCGCTGGCGCTTTCCCGATGAATCACACTTTACCAAATCGAACATTCGAGGGCGTAATGGTCCGTCAATGGTTTTCCAACGGGTGGAACCCTTTCGCCGAATTAAGTGCGAGACGGGTCCAAAAAAACCTCTTCTCCCCTGTTCCTCTTCCACAAAACCTTCGGGAATTCCTTTATGGGCCTGTTTGGTATGAACACCTTGCGAAGTAAAATACATGAGGTCTCCTTCCTGAAAACCATATCACCATCTTTTCTGAGAAGGAATGGGTTCGCCTACAGGTAATAGTGCATCATAAGATAGGCGTAATCCTCATATTCTTTGCTATTCTGCAGGACCTTTCGCTGTTGGAGGGCGAGCTCCAATTCGAAATGAGGGCGTGGATACCACAGTGCACCTATTCCAAATGCCAAACTGAGGCTATTGGCCCGTTTAAGATTTGTTTTTGTCAGCTCCTGGAGAGCCAATGCGTGCACTCCCTTGGTGATTTCATATCCGAATCGACCAAACTGGTAGATTCCAGATTCGCGTGGAGCATTTTGCGCAGTTTTGTTTCGTTTGGATTGTAGCGCGAATTCGGTCAAAAAATATAGGTGTTCCGTAAATCCGAGGATGCCGTGAACCGAAGAGATCCAGCGTTTTTGTCGATCTGATTCCCCATTCCAAAAACTAGCGCCTACCCGATATTGATCGAACAAAAATTTTTCTAACTGAAAACTAGCGCCCCTTTCGACTTCTGCCACTCTCGATCGCAAACGCGACTGCGAGGCCGTAAAGGCCCCGTGCCAGCCCTCGCCGCTCCAATGTACTTCCATAGCGTTGCGTTCACTATCATAGCCGAAACCTAAACTCTGCCGCGTGGGAATGGTGTGGTGAGCCATGTTTATTCCAAAGGCGGGCACAAACCTTCCCAGTTTTAATTGAATTGTTTCCAGCGGGTTGGCCAACAAATAGAATCTGGTAAATTCGGCTTCGATTTGATTCTCGCGGTTCGGCTTACCAAAGGAACCTACAGCAGTGAGTGGACCAGCGGTTATTCCGGCCTCGAGGGACGATTGCATGAGAATAAATCTTCCCTCTCGAACATTCCGATCTTCGCGGTGCACTTGTAGGGCGCGAATATCTCCTCCCACGTTCACTGCTTTAGGCATCTTTTCTGGACTTACTGCTCCGTGGAGAAATGAGGCCTCATTCTCCATACTCCAAGTGCTCAAGATTTCCGCGGCCATTCCTCTTCCATATTCCGTTAACAAACCGCCCCCCGATGGATTCACATGGCAGGAATTGCAATTAACGTAGTGATGGCGAACCATTTCTGGATAAGAGAACGCAATCGAGCTGAGCAGTAAGGCTAGGATCATACACCCTCTTTTTTCAAGGCAAGGTCAACGGTTACATCCACCGTATCGGTGACTGTAATTCCTAAATACGATGGCACAGCAATGCCAAAATCAGAAATCTTCAGTTGAAATTTCGCCGAAATCTTTCCGTCTTTTCCACTAAACTTTCCTTCGATTTCGCGTTCTGTTCCATGCAGCTTCAATTTTCCTTTAAAAGGTTTTTCGCCTTCAATGGAGAGCGAATTTACGAAAGCATCACCTACATTTGCTTCCACGAGCGAAAGCGTAGCTGTAGGAAATTCTTTCGTTTGCAAATATTTTTCTTTCATGTGCTGGTTGCGTAAATCGATCCCAGTGTCCAAAGAATCCATCGAGAACTCCGCAGTGCCCATAAGGTTTCCCTTCTCCAAGGTTAGACTCGATTTTGGTCCAGGAGCCTTTCCATGAATTTTCAGCATACTTGGCTTGCCGACTGCCAAGAAATTCACAGAACCTTCCGGGGACGTGAATTTATGGGGGGCTGCCAAAGCGGCAAGGGAAACAGAAAATAATGTGAGCGCAAAAGTTAGAGTTTTCATATGGGCCTTTCTTGTTGGTTTAAAAAATCATCTTCACAGTGGTCATCGTCGCCCTTTTTTGTGTGCTGCTCGTCGCAGGGAGGCGACGGCGGAACCGGCGGATTTGGATTTGGAGGATTTGGTGGCGAAGGATTCGGAGGCGAAGGATTGCCATCCCCCTCAAGCGGTGCTCCCGCCTGGATCCAATCTAACAGGAGATTTAATTCGTCTGGCGTTAGTTGAGCGGCCCGGGCCGGCGGCATCTTTTCAAAATCTAGATTGGACCGAACACGCATCTCGATTTGCTGAAGATTGGCGACCACTCGTTCATAGGAGCCGACCATGCCGCTGTGGCAGCGGGCGCATTTTGGTTGGAAAACCACCGCACTTACATTGGCAAAGCTCAAACGAGGTGCCGGACCGGGAGATGGATTCGGCGGAAGGTTCGGTGGAGTTCCGGGTGGTGGCGTTGGTGTAGGAGTTGGCGAATTCGGCTGAGAGTTGGACTCTCGGGGTGATCCGGCGGCGATCCAGGCCAACAAGATCTTTTTCTCTTCGGCCGTTAATGCCGCGGCATTGGGCGGCGGCATCATAAAGTTCGCGTCGGAGCTCGAGATTCGCCCCTGAATTTCTTGGCTAAGATTTTTTACAGCATCGTAAGACCCTACCATTCCGCCGTGGCAGCGGGCGCACTTTGGTCCAAGCACGGCGGCCTGGATTTGGCTAAAGCCCATATTTGCACCTGATTGGGAAAAGGTTTGGGCGGATGGGTCGGCATTTTTAACATCACGATAGCTGCAACCCACGCTCAAAATAAGAGCTAAGCTACAGATAGCAAATGAGAACTTCATAAACACCTCGACCTTTCTGTCCTCAGCTTAACGAAAAGAAGTTGAATTATCTCTCAGTGCGTCTTAAAAGATTGATGGGATTTGAAGGGATTCTAAAGATGTGGCAATTGCATGAAAAATTTCAATCGGGCGAATACCAAAAAGTAATCGAACTTTTCTATTCCTCCAGAACCCAACGGGGAAGGAAGTTGCCAAATCATTTAGCTTCCGTCGTTGGTGCCTTAAGTTTTTTAGGGAAAATGGAAGAAGCAGAGATTCTTTTTTCCCTGCATGAAAAAACGTGCAAAACAACCGATGAAATGGCCAGTCGATTTTTCCTCGCGATCGGTTGGGTACGGCGATCTGAGTACAAAAAAGCTGAAGCTTTATTAAAAAGAAACATGACTCAGAAAACAAAAGTTGCCATTGAGCGTTTTTTTCAACATCAAGGAAATGCATTCTATCTTTTCTATACGGGCCGTCTCCAAGAATCCTCGGAAGAAGCCAGCGCCGCCAGAAAATCGGCCATTGAAGTCAAAGATCCTTGGGCGCGTTGCCTGGCCACCGATGCATTGGGGCATGTGCAAGTGCGTGCTGGAGCGATTCAGGCGGGGCTCACCTATTTAGAGGAAGCAAAAACTTTGGCGCAAAATATTGGCAACAAATCCAGCGCGTCGGCCATTCAAATTTCTTTGCTATGCTATCGTTGGGAATTTGGTTGGAATCACGAAGATGTTGCCGAACTCGAGAAAAGTTTAGAGGGGCAAAAGCCGGAAAACTCCTATTCCCAGGCCAGTCTGCTGATGGAAATTGCCCGTCAGCATACGCTGAGAGGCCATTTTACCAAGGCCAATGCGGCTTTAGAAAAGGCCGCACAAAAAGTTTACGCGAGTAAAAATCGACGGCAAGAGGTGACTTTACATATTCGGATGGCCGAATTGGCTTTTCGCAAGGGCGACTTGTTTCAATCCAAACACTACCTCTGGTTTTGTCAACGACTCCTGCACGAAGAAGTGGATGAGTTCCTGCAACTCCCGGTTTTAGGAATTCAGCGAAAAATTGCTTTGGCCGAAGGAAATTCCGCGGAAGTGGAAAAGTTAGATCGAATGTGGCTAGAAAAAAGGGCGTTCACCTCGATCCGCGACTTAAATCTAAAAGTTCGGCTAGGGATCGAAAATAGTTCCATCGCGAATCCTGAAGATCGGGTTCATGAAAAGTTATTTGGGGCCATTAAAATGCCCGAAAAAGAGAATCAATTGCGGTCTTTACTAGAGGCCGGATTTTATGGCGAAGTCGCGCTCTTTTTGGGTTTGAAATTAGGCGAGCGGTCGGTTGCACTCCTACCAGCAAATCTGGGGATTTTTGTCCAGTCCGAGGGCGGAATGGAGTGGAAGACAATTACCGCGTTACAGCGAAAAATATTGTTACTCTTGAAAGGCGGTTGTGCGAAGGAAGAGCTTCTTTTGGGTGCCTGGGGTTATGCCTACGACCCGCTCCGGCACGATAGCATGTTATATGCGGCAATAAGTGGATTGCGAAAATCTTTAGGTGTTGCCGGCGCCTGGGTGCGCCCCACAGAGATCGGTTACATTTTCGAGGCGACGCTCTGGACTCAAGAAAAAATGAAGCGGGCGAAGATCCTGGCGACCCCTGAAGCCTCGAGGGAACCCGTAAAGTCTGCACTTTCCTCCCCCCTTCGCGATCAATTCGCTTTAAATCATCGGCAATTAGAGATTCTTGATTGGTTGAGAAGTGAGCGATATTTATCCGTAAAAGAAGTTCGGCATCGATTTCGAGCTCATCGCCGACCTCTACGACCGCGCCGCCGCC
>CAYZLH010000112.1:6529-7728 GCA_964478795.1 uncultured Bdellovibrionales bacterium
GATTTCGAGTTTCCGAAATTACGGCTCTGCGAGATTTGGATGGTTTAAGAAAAACTGGTGTTGTGTTACGAATTGGGAAAGCACGCGCCACGCGCTATGCGATGGTAGAGGAGGAAAACGCATGAACTTTTTGAGTCTATTACTAGTTAGTTTAGCTACGGCAAGTTCTAATTATTCTGGTACCTACGAGGTGCCGGTTGCCGAAGAGTTGAAGCCATTTTCTGTTTATGCTTTGGAAAAATTGCAGATGAAAGAAATGGATAGTGGGCAAGTGCGTGTTTCTTACTCTCTCCCACTCGAATTAACTGGCGTGGAAAATGAAATTCGCTTTTTTGGTAATTTTGCCGCCGATGGCTCAGGCGAATTTGAAGGGCCCTCCGGTATGATGTCGTGTGCTGCCGCACAAAATGGTGCCGAACCCGTTTGTCGTGTAAAATACTATGCGGTGAAACAGGATCTCAATTTGGTCCGGACAGCGCTGGCGAAGTTTCCCGCTGAAGAACAAGCTCCCCGCCTGCAAGTTGCCGTGGCTTTCGGTGGCGATTTAGAAGGATTTATTCGATTCAAAAAGTAGTCGTTTTTTTTGGACAAAGAAAAACCGCAAGGTTCTGAGCGAACTTTTGCGGTTTTTTATTTTTTCAATTTTTGCTCTGGCAATTACAGATAGCCGCGTTTCATCTGATCGCGCTCAATGGCATCAAAGAGCGCCTGGAAATTGCCATTGCCGAATCCCCAGTGATTTTCGCGCTGGATGATTTCGAAGAAAATAGGGCCGATCATATTTTTCTCCCAGGGCTGTATGGCTATGGTACGGGAGTCCGTGGCAGTCAAACTGGCCACTTGAGGGATGGGGGTCGGCGAACCGTAATAATTGACCATCAGGCTGCTCAACATATTGGGAGAGGCCTTGCCTGTACGTATTTTGAGCATTTCATTGCTCAGATGTTCTAAAGCCTGATCCATTGCTTCCTGTGCTTCCTTAAAGACGGAATCCATTTCCTCCTGTGTCATAATCTCAAATTTTGATTCAAAGATACAATCTTGCCTGAAAATGTAATTCACCCTAAAATAGTTCCCCATTTTTACCTTTCCGGGTCTATTCAGAAATATGCCTGTATTTTGTCCGTTTTTAAGACCGTATCTTTACACCGAATGTGCCGAACTTTTCAACCCCTCCTCCCCGCTTTAGGCCAGACCAC
>CAYZLH010000113.1:0-7708 GCA_964478795.1 uncultured Bdellovibrionales bacterium
TTTTGCCCTCATCGGTAGCCTTACGAAGGATTTCCTGGGCCAACATTTCACCCGTCACGCCAAGAATTTCTTTGCGAAATACAATCTTCGCTGGGGCGCGCACCGCAAAATCCACGCCCTTCGGTAGCACCTCTTGGATGCGTGAACGTAAATAAGCAGAGGGAATCGTCCGCTCCGATTCTTCTGCGGCGAAAGTCGTAATAACCAAATCTGAAAGGGATTTAAAAATGTGGATATTTTTCGAATAAATTGTGGCTACATCGCCCAAAACAATATTTTTCCCACTGACTGAAACGGTTTCATCGATTTGAATTTCTACGGCCTTCGATGGAACACTACACCAAACCTCTAAGGGAAAGAGGAACACGAAGGCGATGAAAAGAAATTTTTTCCAACGTTTACTTAATGACATTATTCGACACCTGCAACATTTGATCGGCCGCGGACATGACCTTCGAATTCATTTCGTAAGCCCGTTGCGCCTGAATCATGTTCACCATTTCATTCACCACGTTCACGTTCGAAGCTTCGAGCTTGTATTGTTCAATTTGGCCAAGGCCGTTGGATCCAGGTTGTCCTTGTACCGGCTGGCCCGACGAATCACTCACTTGATAGAGGTTTCCACCGAGCGCCTGAAGCCCCTGGGGGTTGATGAAGCTCACGATTTCAATGGTACCGATTTGGGTGAGCCGACCTTCTGAGTCTTTCGAATTTACAATTCCATTGGGAGCGATGGTAATTCCCGCCGAGTTGGGCGGAATAGTAATTGGTGGATTAAGAATATGTCCGGACGCCGACATCATCCGCCCGCCAGCATCGATCTTAAAACTACCGTCACGAGTATAGCCCACTTCGCCGTTTTCTCTTTGTACGGCAAAGAATCCATCGCCGTTGATGAGCATATCGAGCATATTTCCGGTAGGACGTGCCGAGCCCGGAGTAAAATCTTTATGTACACTGGCCGTTTTCACGCCCACGCCTACTTGCACTCCGGTGGGAGTATTGGTATCCGCTGAAACCTGCGTTCCAGGCGCGCGAATCGTTTGATAGTAAAGATCTTGGAATTCCGCCGAACTTTTCTTGTAGGCGGTGGTGTTTACGTTGGCCAAGTTGTTGGCTACGTTATCCAGATTTGTCTGCATGGCTTCCATGCCAGTGGCTGCTGTGTGTACTGCTCGTAACATCCGTTCCCTCCTGGAATCAGAGTTTGCCTAAATCGTTAACAACTCTTGCTTCTAGATCTCCATACGTTCTAACTATTTTTTCATTGGCCTCAAACAATCGCGAAGCTTTCAAAAGTTCTGTCATTTCGGCGATGGCATTCACATTTGAAGTCTCCAACATCCCCTGGCGCACCATCGTGGTGCCTTCGGCGGAAATATTTGCTGGAGTTTCATTTTTGAATAAGGCGCTGCCCTCCTTTGAGAGCAATTTGGGATCCACAAATTCGCGCACCGAGAGTTCGGCGATTTGTTGATTCCCCTGAAAAATTTTACCGTCGGTAGTGATCGTCACTGCACCCGCTGGATTCAAACGAATAGCCCGAGCCAAAAGCTCCTCTCTTGCCACGGGCTCCCCGCCTTCAGCTTCCTGCCCACCAGGAGACAATACTGGGAAACCTTCCATGGTCACCAAGCCGCCCTCCTGATTCATACGCAAGCTTCCTTGCCGCGTATACCGCACTCCTTGCGGCGATAAAACTTCGAGAAATCCTCTCCCCTCCAGCGCCACATCCAGCGGCGAACCGGTTACCTTTGCTCGTCCTTGAGAAAAGTCGGTGAACGTACCATCCACAGCTACGTAGGCGGTATCGGTACCATCTAATTTGTGAAAATCTTTTTCCGTATAGGGCTTGGTAGGAATTCCTTCCTTCATCGCTGCTGTAACAGCGCTACTCATCACCGAGCGAAAAGCCACCTGATCCTTCTTGAATCCGTTGGTATCGGAATTGGCGATATTATTGGCGATCACATCCAAGCGTTCGCTTTGCGCGATACTTCCGGATATTGCTGGCCATAAACCTTTACTCATCCAATCCCCCTAAAGAGAGCAAGAGCAAGGCCTGGGCCAAGGGTTGCGGCCCCAGCCTTCGGCAACGTCCGGAAAAAACTTTAGCTATTTCAGTAGTTTTCTGTGCCATTTTTTCTCGCCCCACACGCTACTTGGTATCTATGGCGCGCCGAGATGCAGGCTTTTTGACATTTAACGCCCAGCGCCCGTCAAAATTCCGTCGGAAGTTACAGCTCTTTTTTGCCCTCTTACCCGAATTCGATTACTTTGTAGGCGATGCAAACTACGCTCATTTCCGGCAAAGAAGTCGCTGAAAAAATCCTAAACGATTGCGCTATTGAGGCGCGAGAATTTGAATCCCATCACGCGCGGCGCGCGTGTTTAGCGGTGATTCTCGTCGGCAGTGATCCCGCCAGCAGCATTTACGTGAAGAAAAAGGGCGAGACCTGCAAAAAAAATGGTCTAGAAGTTTTCGATTACCCCATGAATCCTGACTTGGGATTTCCCGCTCTGAAGCGCTTGGTTCGCGAACTCAACGAACGCCGAGATGTGGATGGAGTACTGGTGCAATCACCGCTTCCCAAGGGCTGGGACGAACGCGAGATTCAATCTTTAATTGATCCATTAAAAGATGTAGACGGATTTCATCCCAATAATGCTGGCGCGCTAACAATCGACGCCCAAAAAGTTTTACAAAGCGGATTACCACCATGCACCCCAGCTGGCGTGATGGAAATCCTCAAATCCGCCAACATTTCAGTAGCGGGAAAAAAAGCGGTAGTGATTGGACGCTCGAATATTGTGGGGAAACCCATGGCAATGATGCTGCTCTCGCAAGACGCCACCGTGACAATCTGCCATTCGAAAACGCCGAATTTGCCGGAAGTTTGTCGAGAAGCCGATATTTTGGTTTCGGCCATCGGAAAGCCAAAATTTGTGACGAAAGATTATGTGAAGCCCGGCGCTACCGTGATCGACGTGGGCATCAATCGCATCCAAAAGGATGGAAAGAATATCGTGGTCGGCGATGTCGACGCCGCCTCCGTAAATTCTGTGGCCGCTTACCTGACCCCGGTGCCAAATGGCGTGGGCCCCATGACCATAGCCTTACTCATTCGCAATACCTTACGCGCCGCTCGCCTACGCTCGGCTAACGCTTAGCAAAAATCATCAACATTTACGTCGTTCCCTTGCGCGTTTCCTAGGGCACAAGGTATGAAGATGTCTCTATGAAAAAAACCCCCCTTAATCAGGTTCACATCGATTCTGGTGCCCGCATGGTAGATTTTGGCGGCTGGCATATGCCCGTGCAATACACCGGCTTGAGCCAAGAGCATCAGGCCGTGCGCACGAAGGCCGGACTCTTCGATGTTAGCCATATGGGTGAGGTTTTCGTCGAAGGTGAGGGCGCGCTAGAGTTTTTGAATCACTTGGTTACCAACAACGTGAGTCGTTTGGTCGATGGTCAAGCGCTTTACACCGTAATGTGCTGGGAAAATGGTGGAGTAGTCGACGACCTACTCGTGTATCGCCGTGGGGAAAATAAATATCTCCTGTGCATCAACGCCGGTAACATTGAAAAAGATTGGAATTGGATCCAAGAAGTGGGCAAGAAATTCCCCAAAGCGAAATTACACCATGCATCCGATGAGTATTGCCAGGTAGCACTGCAAGGCCCGCTTTCCGAAAAAATTCTCAACACTCTTTTGCAAAAAGATTTGAGCGGCTTGAAATACTATCACTTCATGGAAACCGATGTATTGGGTAAGTCCGCCATTGTGAGCCGCACCGGCTATACCGGTGAAGATGGTTTCGAAATTTATGCACCAGCCTCTCAAGCGGTCGTTATTTGGAAGGCCCTCATGGAAGTTGGCGCACCGCTAGGGTTAATCCCTTGCGGATTAGGTGCGCGTGACACTTTACGTACTGAAATGAAGTTTCCCCTTTATGGCCATGAAATCACCGCCGAGACCAATCCCCTCGAAGCCGGTTTGGGCTGGGTGGTAAAACTAGATAAGCCCGAAAACTTTATGGGCAAGGCTGCCTTGCAGAAATTCAAACAAGAGGGCTTAAAGCGCTCTTTGGTGGGAATAAAAGTATTGGACCGCGGAATTCCGCGCCAAGGTTATGAAGTATTCGATGAAAAAGGCGCTGAACAGTTGGGCACCGTAACGAGTGGCACCCTTTCGCCCTCGCTCAATTACCCCATCGCCATTACCTATGTAAAATTTGGCAAACACCAAACGGGCAACAAAGTAAGCGTTAAGGTAAGAGATCGGTTTTACCCCGCGGAAATCGTGCCCACCCCGTTTTATAAAAAGTAAAAATTTAAAGGAGAGACCATGGCGGAAAAAATTCCTGCAAACCTAAAATACACCAAAGATCATGAATGGGCGAAGATTGAAGGCAACGTAGCCACCATCGGAATTACCCATCATGCTCAAGACGCTTTGGGCGAAGTGGTGTTTGTGGAGCTTCCTGCTGTCGGCAGAGCTTTGAAAAAAGGCGATACCTTTGGTGTGGTGGAAAGCATTAAGGCAGTAAGTGATTTGTATTCACCACTTACCGGCACGGTGAAGGAAATTAATAGCGAGCTTACCAACGAGCCCGGCAACACTAACCAAGATCCCTATGGAAACGCATGGATGGTAAAAATCGAGCTCAGCAATGCCGCGGAGACCAAGGATCTTCTCTCTCCAGATGACTACAAAAAGCTAGTCGACTCGCTCTAAAACGATTTTAGAGCGCGTAAAAGCTGTCAAACAAAAAATTCTTTTTTGAAGTTTTTCCCGTTCAACGCAGAGTTCAACGGGAAAAAATTTTCTTACATCCTATGATTCCAAAAAAATCAAAGTAGCATGATCTCACTCCAATAATTTTTTCAAACTCAAAAGTAGAAAACTCGAACCAATGGAAATGCTGCAAAGAAAAGTGCTGACGATCACCGAAGAGGAAAGCCCAGTTGCCGAAGAGGCTTTAGATCCACGAGTTCTCTCGTCCGTTTTAGTTTCCACTAAGCTAAGTCGTTCTTTCGACGACACTAGCTCCAATGATCCACACGCCAGACTCTTAGAGCTGATGCACTCTCTGCCCATAAAGGCTTTACTACAAGCTGCTCAAAATTTTTCTGCCCAATCGGGCATACCTGCGCAAGAAGGCTTGCAGCAAATTGTGATGAATCTGCAAGAAATCGATGCTCTTTGGAGTCGCGTACTCTTAAAAGAAGGGCTCGCTCACCTTAGCTCGCAATATCCCTAGATAGATCCCTCTGGTGCTACTGGACATGGGTTCTTAGAGTTTTTTCTAGTCGCGAAATAACTGCAAAAAATAATCGGAACAACTGCTCCACTCACAAGTTTAAAGTAGTAAGTGTATTTAGGCGTCACGTGGGGCGAAATCAGCCAAATCACAAGCAATAGTAGAAAAAATGGAGCACACACAACCATCCCTTGGTAAAAAATCAGGTTTCTTTTGAAAATGGCATACAGGCATAAAAAGAGAAAAAGTAAAAATCCCGTTATCTGGCTAAAAAAGTAGCGATATACGAGCGTTCCACAAAATGAGTCCTGCAAGTCATTCGCTTTCTTTTGAATTGCTGGAAAATAAGCTGCCGCCAATTGTTGCTGAAGCAGCGGATGCTCCGCAATTTGCTCCAAGGTATGCCTGTCAGCATACTCTTCTCGAAACCTATCGAGAGGATAGCGAATCCAACTTTTCCCCGCTAACAGATCATATCGATACTCAATGTAGCTATCAAAATGCTTTACCAAGTACAGACCAGCATACCAGGAAAATTCACGAAGATTCGCTGTATCTACCTTTTCGCGATATCGCCAGTCCTCAATTTTTCCACTCTCAGCATTGCGAATGAGCAGAAAATTTTTTTCAATTGCCCGCTCGAGCTCCACTGACAATGGAAATCCGTATTGATTATTTAAGCCAATAAAATTGAAAAAAATTGCCCGGGAGTCATATCTACCTCCTAATTGGGTATTGTTATTCTCGAGAGAAAGAATTGATCCTAGATTCAAAAAGACACACAAAAACAAAATCGACGCAAAAGTCGTCTTAATAATCGAAGATCTAGTAAATTCCAGACACCACATCTGCGCTGGAAGAAATAGCAAAATTAAAATCGCTTCCTTTTTAAAAAGAATCGCCAAGGCCAAAAAGAGAAAATAGACGGGATGTAAATTCCTTTTAGGGTGGTGTGCCTGAAGGAAAAGCAAAATAGCAAAAATGCCCAGCGAATAGCCAAAAATGATGTCGCGTTCAGTTAGCAAAAACATGTTCATTGCACTCGGGTTCAAAAAGATCCAGATTAACCAAATCCCAGAAAGAGCAGTCGATTTTGAATATTTGCGAATAACTAAAAATCCCAGCGCATGAAATCCAGCACTAAGAATTAGCTGAATGATGGATAGACCCAAAAAACTTTGAAATGGCGGCAATAAAATTCGTAAAAGTAGGCCGTAGGCGAAGCTTTCCCAATCCACATTGCTGAAGGGCTCTTGATAGACAACAATATTTCTCAAATAAAAAATTCCGTCGATAGAATAGACGGCGGGGAAATATACGAAAAATATTAAGAATTGCAGACCAGCAATCCAAAGAAATGCCTTTAGAAATTCATGCCGACTAAATTCACCTGAACTGTGCACTTCAAAAGTTTAGCCAAGTGCTGATGGCGCGACAAGCTATATTGTCATTTATGCCTTCACTCGATTGATGCATTTTTCCTAGATAAAATTGTCTTGGTATTCGATGATTTCCTCATGCTTTATGGAAATCGATCGATCTCACATTATTCAATCAGTAATATTTTGATTTGGATGATGATGGCCTTTCAAGCCGGTATGATTAATATCGGTGGCTTTATGGCCTGTCACAGGTTTGTTTCGCACGTCACCGGCTTTGCCGCATTTGTGGGAATGGATGTTAGCGAATTTCGCTATACGGAAGCCGTGGGAATGATGGCCGTTCCTTTATTTTTTCTCCTCGGCACGATGATTAGTGGGGTTTTCGTAGATCTTCGCCTCAAACAAAACAGGAATCCTCGCTACTATTTGCCTTTTGGATTGATGACCCTTCTGATGGCAATCGTTTTATTCGGCGGAAAGGCCGGTTACTTTGGAGCATTCGGCGAGCCATTTGCTCAAACCCGAGACTTTATTTTGTTGGCTCTGCTTTGTCTAATCTGTGGAATTCAGAATGGCACAATTACTTCGGTATCGAAATCTGTGGTACGCACCACTCATTTGACTGGTATTACTACCGATTTAGGTATTGGTATCGTGCGCTTCTTATTTCGTAAGAGTATACCGTCGGATTTAGACCATGAAGGGCGCGCCAACCTAACCCGCGTTGGACTAATTTTCTTTTTCTTCTTCGGTTCTGTTTTCGGCGGTTTTATTTTTCGCAGCCATGGTTATAGTGGATTCTTAACGCCGACCTTAACCACAGGAATATTGTTTTTTGTGATGGTCTACAATCAGGTCTTTAAGACTGCAAAATAAAGTTCCAGGGAATACGAATTTCTCCGTTTTCATCTACCAATCCAGCAGGAGGATCCGGAAAGGGACCAGCTTCGTTAAACGCATCAACAGCAGCTTGATCTAAATCTTTTGCGCCGGATTTTTGCTGAAGTTGCACGGCAGTGATTGTTCCATTGCGGTCTAGCACCACAATAACACCAGTT